>JACPHJ010000052.1 GCA_016188675.1 Planctomycetota bacterium | reverse complement strand
TCCTTTCCAAGGTTTAAAGACTTCCCATCTTAACCGATGGTCTAAAGCCTTTATGATATTTAATATCACAAAAGGTTATTGCCTGTTCAAGGCTTTTTAACCTCCTTGGAAGGATGCTGCTTTTTCATATTACCATTCCGACTTGTTCGGAATCTACCCCTTATTAGGTATTTTGGTTCGTATATTTTATCATTCACTTCATCCGTATTATCATTCTGTCTGGAAATCTACTTGCGACTCTGTCATTCTGTCTTGTCCAAAATCGTTTCTTATTCGGTCATTCCGGTTTGTCCGGAATCTATTCCTATAATTTTACCATATATATCCTTAAACGAAGGATTACTCCTACTTATAAGGTACAACTTCTCCTGTCTGCTCATGTTCTTGATCTGCTTCTCCCGAATAATCGCACTCATGCTATTATTGCAAAATTCGCAATACACAAGTTTGTGAAGGTTGTATTTGGCTGTAAATGATCGTGTATTGAGGTTGTTCTTGTGCTCAAACACCCTTCGTACAAGATTATTGGTAACTCCAACATAAAGAGTGGGTCTGGCATTAGCCATAATGTATACGGCAAAGGTTTTTTCTTCCATAAATCTATTGTTCCTGCATTAAGATTCCGGACAAGCCGGAATGACAAAAGGGACAGACCGGTTAAATTTCGAACATCTTCCCACAAGTAATTTGTGCAAGCACCTCTTGCACAAATTGTTCGTCAGGATAAATCTTTGCAAAGGCACGAATATATTTGCGTTTCTTAAGCTATGGCATAAATTGCTACAACATTTCTTTATAAGCTTATCAATTTCACATTTCGCGATATGGTTATTTTATTAACCCTGCAAATCAATATTACCTAATTTATTACCTAATTTAATAGATATTACCTATTTCCTCCTACCACCTTTTGCCATTGTGCAGTTTGCCCTCTGCCGAGGCATCGAACTTTTCCTAATCCCCGCAATTTCTTCAAGATATTACGGATCATGTCTACACTTACACCGGGGCATTCCCTTTGAATATCCGCAATACGGAATGGTCCAAGAGTTTTTTCGATGGCAGTTATTATCATCTCTGTCTTTGCGCCTTTTGGTGACTTCAATTGTCCCACACGCCCCTCAAACTCCTGATAAGCAGTTTTGAGCGTAAAAAGGACATAGTTTATATAAGGCCATGGGTCATGTTCCCCTTTATGCCAACCCCCTGAACTTTGTTCGAGGGTCTCATAATAACGATCTTTGCTCTGCTCAATAATCCTTTCGATGCCGATGTAGCGACCGACCTCGTACCCAAGATGATATAGCTGCAGGAGAAGCAAAAGCCGTGAGACGCGCCCATTACCATCCCGGAATGGATGAATGCAAAGGAAATCCAGATTAAATGCCGCCAGTAGTATCAAGGGCTGTGCCCAACGCTCATACAAACCGCTGTTCCACAGGTCAATGAGTTCAGCCATGAACGCTGGAGTATTGACTGCCGAAACAGTTTTAAATCTTACACGTTCCCGGCCATCAGGATACTTTTCAATAATATCTCCGTCTTTATCCTTGTATTTTCCCGCATCCCATATATCGCCGCGAGTCAGGCGATGCAGTTTCAAAATCGTATCCTCTGATACCGGTAATTTGGCGCTTTGCTCGTGGATGAGCTTGAGGGCATTGCGATACCCACGCACTTCTTCCTCGTCACGGTCGCCCAGGTGTGCTTTACCGAATATCACCGTGCGGATACGTGATTGATCAATGGTTATACCTTCAATCCTATTCGATGAAACGGCGCTCTCTATCAGGGCATGCTCCTTTAACACCTTTAGCCTCTGCGGGGACTGTTTTGTAAAAAGTTCCTGCTTGCCCCTTGCTTCGCCAAGATCGGCTAAATACCACGAGGTTGACGCTGGAACGGCTTCAAGTTTCATTGAGAGTTGTTTGAGCGTCATCATTCTTTTCTCTCTCCACACGGATGTGATTCTTCCCTTACCTGCATTGGTTGTTTTAATGCGTCAACAGAAAGGTAATAGTGTGCAACCTTCGATTTTATATATGCCGAAGGTGAAAAAAACCAAGATATTACAAGTGCAGTTTGTCTTGAATACCTTAAAAATACTATCATAATCAAATGAAATACAAAAGTATAAAAACATGTAAAAAATCATAAAAACGGAATGGGAGTAATTTTTGGTTTACTATGCATAATTAGAGAGGTATACTACCGTCCACACGATGATTTAACAAATCTGTTAAATTTAGGAGGAAAAAAATGTACATCTCGATTCAAAACAGACTCATTCTTTTACTCATTGCATTTACCTTACTTCCCTTTTTTCTGTTAAGGATTTTTGCCTATCCAAGAGTACAGGCCGATCTCCAGGATGTGCTGATACGAAACCTGGACGGCATCGGCCACAAACAATCAGAATTGGTAACTAATTGGATGCATGAGCGGGTGAAAGACGCCCGTGTAATTGCAAGCAATCCTTTGATAGTCAAGTGTGCAAAGATCACAAGAGAGGATAATGATTATGCGGACATTCTCCAATACCTTGAAGTAGCAACAATTGAGTATGGATATAGGGGTATACTGATAAGTAATGAGAAAGGGTCGGTAACCATCGCCACGATAGACGAAAGTGGAATGAATGATATTTCGGGGATGGATTGCTTTAAGCAGACAATACAGGGGAATACCTTTGTATCGGGTGTAATTCCCTCAGAGATTCCACTTTTAAATGAAGTTGGAGAGATGGAATTGGGCATGCCGACCATGTTCGTTTCGGCGCCGTTGAAAGACAGAAATGGGATTGTAATTGGCGTTATTGCCCTGAGAATTGATGTGGATACGCTGAACGACCTGATGTTAAGCCTCAAGCTGGGGAAGACAGGCGAGACTTATCTCGTGAACAAAGACGGGTACATGATTACGGAATCAAGGCTTGCTGCGCATTTTAAAGATAAGGGGCTAGTGAAAAAAAGGAGCGCCCTGGAATTAAAATTGGTTAATCCGGAAACCGGAGAACTGACCGACGGTGTGAAACAATGCATTTCCGGTAATAACGGCTTCAACGCAAAAGGATACAAGGATTACAGGGGACATACGGTATTGGGAGTGTGGAGATGGTTACCTGAGTTTAATTGGGGGGTTATGGCGGAAATCGACAAGGATGAAGGTTACGGAGCCGCCTATAATCTAAATCGCATAGTAAGCTCAGTACTGTTGGCGCTGGCGTTCCCAATTGTGATAATAGCATACTTTATTGGCAAAAAGACTTCGACTCCAATTATCAAGTTGACTGAAATAACAAGGAAAATGGCTTCGGGGGATTTAACTCAAAGGGTGAATATCAAGAGAGAAGATGAAATCGGGGTATTGGCAAATTCCTTCAATGTGATGGCGAAGTCGCTGGAAGAAAAGTCAAAAGAGATAGCGGCTTCTGAGAAACGATACAGGGAATTGGTTAATTCCATAAAGGAAGGAGTCTACCAATCCGAGCCTGGTGTGGATGGCGTGTTTACCTTTATTAATAAGGCGGGTGCGGAGTTGCTGGGATATAGTAGTCCGGAAGAAGTGATTGGGATAAATGTGAAGAATATTTATGTAAACCCGGAAGACAGAAAACGTCTCTGCGAAAAACTCGAAAAAGACGAGATCTGGAAAGATTCCGTGTCCGTATTTAAGAGAAAAAACGGCGAGTCCTTTTATGCAGAACGTACCAGTAATTTGCTAAGGGACGAGAAAGGTAATCCAGTTGCTATTTATGGAGTATTTCGGGATATCTCGGAGAGAAGGAAGGCAGAGATGAAAATTGTTGAATCCGAGAAGAGATATCGCCTGCTGTTTAATTCGTTAAAAGAAGGTGTTTATCAATCCGAACCGGAAGTGGACGGGATGTTCACGTGGGTAAATCAGGCGGGCGCTGAGATTCTTGGCTATAAGTCTCCTGATGAAGTCATTGGTACGAAGGTGAAAGATATTTATGTAAATCCTGAGGAGCGCCAGAAGGTTGTTGAAAAGCTGAATAAAGAAGGGCTGTTAAAGAATTTTACCTCTTTCTGCAAACGGAAAAATGGAGAACAATTTTACATGGAACGGACGTCCAATCTGGTTACCGGTGATAAGGGGAAGCCTAGCCGTATAGATGGAATATTCAGGGACATTACGGAACGGAAGAGGCTTGAGGAAGAATTGCAGGAATCAGAAAGACATCACAGGCAGTTGTTGAATTCGTTAAAAGAGGGGATCTATCAGTGCGAACCGACTGAAGATGGTGTATTTACGTGGATAAATCAGGCAGGGGCCGAAATTCTTGGTTATAAATATCCGGGAGATGTAATTGGTACGAAGGTGAGGGACATTTATGTAAATCCGGATGAACGCAGGCTGGTCGTCGAAAAGATGGAAAAGGAAGGAGTATTGAAAAATTTTACCTCACTCTGCAAGAGGAAAAATGGAGAGCAATTTTACATGGAACGCACGTCCAGTCTGGTTGCCGACGAGAAGAACAAAACCATCCAAATAGAGGGGATATTCAGGGATATTACCGAACGAAAGATGATGGAAGAGGAATTGCAGGAATCAGAAGGCCGTCACAGGCAATTGCTGAATTTATTAAAAGAGGGGGTATATCAGAGTGAACCGGCTGAAGACGGTGTGTTTACATGGATCAATCAGGCTGGGGCAGAAATACTTGGTTACAGTTCAATTGGAGATGTGATTGGAGTGCCGGTAAAAGATGTATACGTTAATCCCACTGACCGAAAAGAATTAATGAAAAATTTAGAAAAGGAAGGGATCAGGAAAGACATTATTTCTTATTGTAAGAAGAAAGACGGTGAGCGATTTATTTCCGAAATGACCTGCACCCTTTTGCGCGACGAGAGCGGTAAGGGAGTCAGGGTGGAAGGTATATTCAGGACCAGAACTGAAAAATAATCAGGAGCATTTATTACACCTTTGATTACTGAACTGTTTTTCTGATAATTTATAAATAAAGGATTCGGTTATGTATTCTATCAACAAGCATTGCTTCAAAGAATTCAAGATCGCACCGGGGCATCGTGCAAATTATGCCATCCTCTGTAATCCCGAGTTTAAAGAAAGACAATGGGGTATGAAGTACTCTCCTGCTAATGATTATTCGAGAGAATATAAGATACTTCCCCTCTTTTCCCACCCTCAAATCCCGGTTCGATATCAGGAAGGCAAGGACGTTATGTATAAGGATGGTCAATCGGTGCTCATCCAGAATTATCTTATCATGACCCACTTTGAGGGAGAAGATGTCGTTGAATATTACAAAAAAAAGGGGTTGCCGGATCATCGAGAGATTGGGCACGTGATTCGGTATTTTTCCAGCGCTGCGCCGCCCCTGCATCACATGCATTCCAAAGGATACATCCATTGTGACATCAAGCCCGGGCACCTCATCCTGAATCCAGATACGGGGACAATGGCGCTCATAGATCTCGAATGCACCATTAAAATTGGGGAAATTATCTGCGGTATGAGTAAGGAATATGCCTCTCCTGAGCAAAAAGAAATGATTCGTTTATTACGCAATGGAGAGAGTGAAAAGTCAGTGCTGAAAAAGGTCAGGATGAATCCTGCTTCTGACTTGTATTCCGTGGGTTTGATCCTTTATCGGGTAATAACGGGAAAATTATGGCAGGAAGCTGCTATCCCTCCCAATGAAATCAACAAGGATATTCCGGAAAAGCTGAACAAGGTTGTTTTAGGGTTGCTGGAGGAAAACCCTGATAATCGCATCCAGACCGCAGATGCTATGAAAGCAGAACTGGAGGCCGTGTAGCCAGGAAAACCACAGATTACGATGTAGCCCAATGAGGGGCGACCTGTTTGTATGAAAGGGATATTAAGGATGTTCTATTTTGAGGTCTTTGAGGCATTCTATCGGGAAAAGGTAAAATACCTTGTTGTCGGCGGCCTTGCAGTAAATCTCCATGGCGTGCCGCGGGTTACCTATGATATTGATATTATTATTCCAACCGACAGGGATAATATTTTGAAACTGAATAGAACTTTAAGAGGTTTAGGTTATATTCCACGCCTTCCGGTTAACCCCGACGATATGGCAGATGAGAAGACATTAAAAGATTGGATTGAAAACCGCAATATGAAGGCATTCAGTTTCTATCATAAGAAAGAAAATAATAAAGTTGTTGATATTGTATTGGGACATCCGCTTGATTTCACCCAAGCATTTCAGCATGGCGCGATAAAAAAAGTGGGTAATATTGAAATTTATGTGGCATCAATAGATGATATGATATCCATGAAAAAAGTGAGCAATAGACCAAAAGACCTGAGCGATATGGAAATGCTCAGGGAAGCCTTGAAAATAATGGAGCAAAAAAATGAATAACGGGTTTCATTATACCTTGGAAAAAGAGGATATCGTAAATTATATGAAACTCTCGGACGAGGAAAAACTTAACTGGCTGGAAGAAATTGTCTCATTTACTGAAAAGGCATTGACGCCCGAAGAAAAAAAAGTAAGAGACCATTTCAGAAATAATAGAGAAACCGTAAAAAACAACGAAGAACAGTGAAAAAGCCTTTAGCGCGAAAAATAATAGAAGAACACCTCGTGTCTGGCGCATGGCAGGTCGGCGCTGAAATCGGTATCCGCATCGATCAAACCCTTACCCAGGATGCCACAGGCACCCTCGCCTACCTGGAATTCGAGTCTATGGATGTGGGGTGTATTAAGACAGAACTCTCCGTCAGCTACGTTGACCACAATCTCCTCCAGACCGATTACAAAAATGCCGATGATCACCGCTTTCTCCAGTCTATCGCAGAACGTTTTGGCATCTATTTTTCCCCACCCGGCAACGGCGTCTCTCATCAGGTTCATCTCGAACGTTTCGGCGCGCCAGGCAGGACGTTACTGGGTTCTGACAGCCACACCTCTATGGGCGGCGCGCTGGGCATGATTGCCATTGGGGTAGGTGGGCTGGACGTTGCCCTTGCCTTGGTGGGTGAACCTTTTTATTTTCAGGTTCCCAAAATACTGGGTGTGAAGTTAACGGGAAAACTGCCTCCCTGGGTTTCCGGCAAGGACATGATTCTTGAAATGCTTAGGAGGCATACGGTCAAAGGGGGAATAGGCAGGATTGTTGAATATTACGGCTCAGGCGTTGAAACACTTTCCGTTACTGATAGGGCCACAATTGCCAACATGGGTGCAGAACTAGGGGTTACCACCACAGTGTTTCCTTCGGATCACAAAACCTTTGAATTCCTCAAAACCCAGGGCAGAGAACAGGTATGGAAGGAATACAAGGCAGATACAGATGCCGAGTATGACGAGCATGATGAAATTGACCTCGGCAAGCTCGAACCCCTCATTGCCTGTCCTTCTTCACCCGACAACGTCAAAAAAGTTTCAGAGGTGGAAGGCATTCCTGTAGCCCAGGTAATTGTGGGTTCTTCAGTCAATTCCTCTTTTCGTGACCTCATGATTGTGTGCAAGGCTCTTGAGGGGAAAACAGTTCATCCCAACGTAAGTTTCGAGATCAATCCGGGAAGCCGTCAGGTCATCGAAAATGTGGCTGCATTAAACGGCGTCCTGACGCTTATTCACTCTGGTGCGCGCATCCACCAGTCAGGATGTCTGGGCTGTATTGGTATGGGACAAGCCCCGGCTGGTGGTACCGTTTCCTTAAGGACATTTCCAAGAAATTTCCCAGGCAGGAGCCGCACTGAAGGCGACCAGGTTTACCTGTGCAGCCCTGAAACAGCCGTAGCCGCCGCCATCTATGGGAAGATTACAGACCCCAGAAAATTAGGGGATTACCCGCAGGTTAAAGAACCCGATCGTTATGTGTTTAACGAAAACCTTATCATAAAACCACTGCCCGTAAAAAAACGTAGTACCGTTGAAATTATAAGAGGTCCGAATATCGCCCCTTTCCCCAGCCTGAAACCTTTACCGGAACATTACGAAGGGGGAGTTATCCTAAAGGTTGGTGATAACATCACCACCGACCACATCATGCCCGCTGGAAATGAAGTGCTCCCATTAAGGAGCAATATTCCCGCTATTAGTGAGCACGTCTATGAAAGGGTAGATGCATCATTTGCAAAACGATGTGCGGGAAATGGTGGAGGGATTATTGTGGGCGGTGAGAATTATGGCCAAGGCTCCAGCCGTGAGCATGCCGCCCTTGCCCCGAGATTCCTGGGCATTCAGGTTAAAATCGTGAAAAGTTTTGCGCGCATCCACCGTTCCAACCTCGTCAACTTTGGCATCGTCCCTCTTTTATTCAGGAATTCTGGGGATTATGACTCTATATCGCAAGGCGATTCCATCCGCATTCAGGGTATAAAAAAGGCTGTTAAGGAAGGACAGGAAGAATTAAATGCCCTGTGGAAAAATAAACTTAATAAACAAGAAAAGGAGATTCCCCTTATTCTCAAGGTAACTCAAAGGGAACGTGAAATCTTACTCAATGGAGGCCTATTAAACACCGTTCGTGGCAAACTATTTATTGCGTGTCCTTTTGAATGAGTATAGATTGAATAGGAATGATATAAAAAAGGAGATTAAAATTATGAAGGCAAAAGTTTTTTTATCGGTTTTGTTAGTCGTTTGTGTGGCAGTTGTTGCCGGTTGTTGTGCTATGGTTTGTGAGAAAAAAGCGCCGGAAACTGTCAGCGCTAAGGTCGAAGATCGGAAACCCGTAAAGATAGGGATAAGTGTTTGGCAGGGTTATGCCCATGCCTTTATTGCGCAAGAAAAAGGATTTTTTGGGAAAAATGGCGTCAGTGTAGAACTTCTCTTGAAGAAAGATGTTGACGAATCAATTGAACTCTATAAGAGCGGCGAGGTGGATGGTGTTTTCAACGTCTTCGCCGATATGATTTTGGTTAATTCGGGAGGGATTCCTACCAAGGTAGTTTATGTACCCAGTTATTCTGAATCAGGAGACGTGATTATTGGAAAGCCTGAATTTAATTCACTTGCAGACCTGAAAGGCAAAACGATAAGCTTTCAGGGAGTGAATACCTTCTCCAATCTGTTTGTGTTGAAGGCATTGGAAAAGGCGGAAATAAAGGAGCCTGATGTTCAATTTCAGGATGTCCCGGGAACGGATGTTTTAAATGCAATGGAAGCGGGAAGGATAGACGCAGGTCACACGTGGGAGCCGGTAACATCACAGGCCTTAAATAAGGGCTATAAAATACTGTGCAAGGCTTCGGATACCCCTGGCATAATAACGGACGTGCTGGCGTTTAACGCAAAAATTATTGAAGAACGGCCCGACGATATTCAGCGAATAGTGAAATCTCTACTTGAGGCAAGGGATTTTATAAATTCAAACAGAGATGAGGCGATTGATATCATGGCAAAGGCAGAAGGATTGGACAGGGCAGAAATAGAGAGGGGTATCAAGAGTGACGTCCATATGCTCGACTTGAATGAAAA
Organism: Planctomycetota bacterium; assembly: GCA_016188675.1. GTDB lineage: Bacteria > Planctomycetota > Brocadiia > Brocadiales > Brocadiaceae > Wunengus. Next base: position 7,789 of record JACPHJ010000052.1, on the reverse strand, counting down.
TATTGAGGCAATGAAAAAATCAGAAGAAACCACCTCGCTATATGCATCCTTAAAAGTTATCACTGATTTTTATGTGAAAAGGGGGCTGTTATCTGATACGCAGGGTACGGAAGGAATTATTGAGCCAAAATTTATTGAGAATCTGAAATCCTTGCAAACGCCTCAATCAGGAAAGTCTCAGTAGTCCCGTATTAATTATAGCCTTTGGCAACATTTTCAATGTAGCGCGAACTTCAGTTCGCTTACTCCTATGCGAACTAAAGTTCGCACTACAACTGCAACTTTGAATTTCCTTGAACGTTAATGTAATGGGCAGGTTTCAAACCTGCCCCTACATGTTTATAACAGATATTCTACAGCGGCAACTGCGGCCTTTATGACGTTCTCTTCCCCAATCTTAAGGCTCCCTTTTGTTATCTTATCCATACCTATTTTATTGACCACGCCTGTTATACAGCCTCCCCTGAGTCCCATCGAAGCGGTGAGCGTTAAGACCGTTGATGATTCCATCTCGTAGTTTAGTACATGGAGCTTTTGCCACTCCTTCGTAGCACCCTGAAATCTTCTCAGCGTATACCGCGTGAATGAATCCTTTCTCTCCTCGCCGGGATAAAATGTGTCTGAGGATGCTGTTATACCAACATGGTATCTTACCTTCGTCTTTTTTGCCCCCTCAACAAGGGCATTGAGTGCCTCATAGTGGGCAACTGCGGGATATTCAATGGGTGCATAATGGGTCGAGGCGCCGTCAAGCCGCACGGAACCGGAGGTAATAATGACATCGCCGATATTGATATGATCCTGAATAGCCCCGGTTGTCCCCACCCTGATGAATGTGCCTACGCCCAGTTGTGCCAGTTCGTCAATGGCTATTGATGTGGACGGACCGCCTATTCCGGTAGAAGTAATAAGAATCTTTTTTCCTTTTATTTCAGCTAAGTAGGTGCAGAATTCCCTTTTCCATGCCAGCTTTGCATTGACTGTTCCATAAGTCTCTGAAATTTTTCCGGCAATGATTTGAGACCTGAAAGGGTCGCCCGGCAGAAGCGCAATCTTTGCGCCTCGAATCTTCTTCTTGTCAAGGTCTAGATGATATACACTTCCCATTTTGTATTACCCAAAAAATATCGTTATAATTAAGTTCACCGCAGAGGCCGCTAAGGCCGCGGAGAAACAACAAGTGGCGAGTATCGGGTGGCTCGTGACGAGAATTACGTCTTCCTGGTTTTATACGTAAGTTCTTAAAATGTCCCTTCCACGATACGCTTTCGACTATTCCAGTTATTTGTTTCATGTATTTTGTATTATGAGAAAATCGCAAGTACCACGCCGTTTATGTGATATTTACATTGACCATTTCAAAACCTTTTCTTTCTCAACGTTAAGTTGCCATATCTGTAATCCTTTTGTTTATGTCAAAAAAATTTTCTGACGATGATTTCCCGCTTTGTGTCCCTGCTCCTGATCATGGACATATTGTAACTTCGGGTTTTCCTGTTGTGAACGTCTGCCATAAGTTCTTCTTTAACTTTTCTGCTTTTTATATTTCCAGACACTATGAAATGCATCCTGCATAACAACAGTTAAACCAGACCATTCTTTTTCACTAAAAAAGCTTATTGCTTTCATAACCTTTTGATGTATTTTAATTCTATTGGGTTGTTTAAGTCTTATAATTAACATGCCCTTGTGTTTTTCATAACGCTTTTGTATAAATCCTTTATCCGTAGTAACCAAAAGCCTTTCCCCTTTTTGAACAATTCCCCATATATCCTCATCGGTCATCCCTTGATTTTTGGTACCACGAATGTCCATAATATCATGACCAAGCATCTTCAATTCTCTGATGGTAATCGCAGGGATGTTTTCATCCACAAAAATCTTCATAAAAGTGCTTTATCAGGGGTAACCTGTTCTTCCGTCAATTCTGCTGCATATTCAATACAGGCTAAAATGTCTTCACGTTCAAGGGATGGAAATTCTTCAAGAAGTTCATCAATCGTATCTCCATTTGCCAGCATGTGAAGAATTTGGTGGACAGGAATACGAGTTCCCTTAATACATGCCTGCCCATGACAGATTTTTGGATCAATTGTTATTCGGTCTTTCATAGCTAACACCTCATTTTCGTTTTTTAGTTCTTATTTAAACATTGCTATTTATATCCCAGCTTATACATTTTCTTTTTATCCTTCCGCCATTTTTCCATCACCTTGACCCATAGTTCGAGAAATACCTTCCTGCCAATTTGCTTCTCTATCTCTTCTCTTGCAATGACACCCACCCGCTTGATGGCCTTGCCGTTCTCACCGATGATGATGCCTTTTTGCGAGTCACGCTCTACAAAGATAATGGCCTTGATGAAATCCTTGCCCGCCTCCCGTTCCTTAAACTCTTCAATCTCGACCGTTGTGGAATAAGGGATTTCCTCCCCGTAAAACTCGAAGACCTTTTCACGAATAATTTCAGAGGCAAGGAATCTCTCGTTGTAGTCGGTCATGTAATCATCAGGATAGAAAGGCTCTCCTTCCGGCAGATATTTCACAATGAGAGAAAGCATCAGGTCAAGGTTGGTCCCCTTTAAGGCCGAGATCGGCACAATCTCAGCAAATTTGAGCCGTTTGTCATACCCGGAAAGTATCGGTATCAGGTTGTCCTTTTCCACCAAATCCACCTTATTAATCGCCAATATTACAGGGATGTTAAGGTGAGATAACTTTTCAAATAAATCCTTATCCTTTTCGGCAGGCGGCTCGAATGGTTCTGCCATCATCAGGACTACATCTGCATCCTCTACGGCTTTATAGGCCTCTTTTACCATATATTTTTGCAACTCGTATTTTGGCTCCATAATACCCGGCGTATCGTAAAAAACAATTTGATACTCATCTTTAGTCAATACACCCATGATTTTTTTGCGGGTCGTTTGGGGTTTCGGGGTAACGATGGATAGTTTACACCCCAGAAAATCATTGATCAGGGTAGACTTACCCACATTCGGCTTGCCCACAATGGCAACATAACCTGACTTAAAGTTTTTTTTGTTCGGTTCCATAATGTTTACTTCAAAATTACTTGCATACAAAGGTTAATTTCGATTATCATAATACTTTAATGTTATGATTGTTACTACTACACTGTACAGCATTCTAAACTTTACACAACATTGAATCAAGTGTATTAATGATTACAGCGAAGCGCAATCAGATGCAACCATTCTGTTAAACAGTTTTTCTTGAAAGTAATGAGAGAGTTTGATTGAAAACGTCGTTCATCAAAAAAGAATATCTATCGGCAGTAAAAGAGGTCGTAATAACCTTTTTAAAGGATGAGAAAGTAAAAATAATCCTTTTTGGTTCACGTGCCAGAGGAGATAATAATAAATGTTCAGATGTAGATATTGGAATTATACCTATCGGCAAGTTTAATGATGAGAGAATAATTCTCCTGAAACAAAAGATAGAAAATTTGAATATTCCATATAAAGTAGAACTAGTGAACCTTTCAGAAGTGTCAATAGAATTTAAAAGAGAGGCAATGAAGGACGCCGTTGTATGGAAAGACTAGCGCTTAAGTACAAGGATGTCTTACGGGCTTTAAATACACTCGATGAAATTCTGAAACAGCCATTCTCTGTTATCGTACGAGACGCGGCTATCCAACGTTTTGAATACACATTCGAAGCCTTATGGAAATTCATAAAAGAGTATCTGAAAGAAATCGAAGGTGTCATTTCAAATTCTCCAAAGTCCTGTTTCAGAGAATTGCTTTCATTAGGTTTTTTGACCGAAGAAGAAACTGTAGACTTTCTGGAAATGACAGACAGAAGAAACGATACGTCGCATACATACAAAGAAGAAGTCGCCCAAATTATCTATAGTAAAATACCAGCGTATTTTTCAGGGATGGAAAGTTTATTAAAGAAATTTCAGGAAAAACTAAAAAATTGAAAAACATGGAGATACATCAATTGGAGAAAATCAAGCAACAAAAATCAAGACCAGTATCCGTTCAGAATGTACGAACTGAAAATCAACAGCCTAAAACCAGGAAGGCTGTCAAAAATAGAGGAACGTGGTTTAATTCGCAAAGAGTGCGATGGTCAGTACAAATAGCATTCTTTATTGTCGTGCTCGTCATCGGCTGGCAATTTTATACCTTTGTTAAATACTGCGAGGCAGGCGGAAAGGGATTTTACCTGCCGAGACCGCCCGGGGTAGAATCATTCCTGCCGATCAGCGCCCTCATGGGCACAAAGTATTTCTTCGGAACGGGCAGAATTAATCCCATCCATCCGGCGGGTTTTGTTATCTTTGGGACGCTGCTCCTGACGGCCCTGTTTTTTAAAAGGGGATTCTGCGGCTGGATTTGCCCTATCGGCACCATTTCCGAGTGGGAGTGGCGGTTCGGCGACTGGTTTATGAAAAAGCTCCCCAAAGGGGTTACCTACTGGATACGAACAGTTCCCACAAGGCTCACGGCGGGGCTGAGTCTTATTTTTACGCCGATTATCGGACTGCTTGTTTTAGAAGTAATAACTATGGAATCGTTCAAATCACCGGCTTTCCGGTATTTGATGCCTCTCTATATCCTCGCAATGGTATTGCCATTTGTTGTGCCCAGGAAGATATGGTCTGACAGGGTTAACGATACAATTGCCCGCGCCTGGAAATTTGCGATCCTGGCATTCTTCATTCAGGTCATTGTTATTAAGATGCCTGTCATACAGCTTGAGGTGTTATACACCCGCGCGCCTTTTGTCCGCGTGGCGGACATCAAGATGCTGAAATTCTTCACAAACATGTCCGGTGTGGCGCTGTCCGTCGTACTGTCTATTTTAATTATCTCGCTCGTTAATAAAAACTTCTGGTGCCGCTTTTTCTGTCCGTATGGGGCATTACTGGGCATTATCGGGTATGCAAGCCCTATGAGGATTGCACGTGATACGGGGAAGTGCATTGATTGCGGGAAATGCACCAGGGCATGCGCGATGAATATCCTTGTGGAAAAGAAGAAACACGTCCTGACCCACGAATGTGTAGCCTGCTACGACTGCGTACATGCCTGCCCTGTTAACGGGGCACTGGACATGAAACTGGTTGGTGACCGTAAAAAGATTCATTATGGGCTTTACGCCATTATGCTCATTGGCCTTTATGTTGCGATAACAAATACGGCACGCGCCACGGGACACTGGTACACGAAGATATCGGACGCCGAGTATATCATGAGGGTTTCTGAAATCAACTCGCCGAAGTACCTCCATAAGACAGGACAGTTTGAGACGGAGTAAATACACAAACAACCTAAACCACAGATTTCACTGATTTCACAGATGATACAGTTAATATGACAACAATCCTTGCTATAGGCCCACACCCCGATGACGTCGAAGGCGGCATGGGGGGAAGTATTCTGAAACTGGTTTCTTTAGGATATGAAGTCCACATACTCGACCTGACCAACGGAGAACCCACCCCGCATGGCAGCCCGGAAACTCGTAAAAAAGAATGGGAACAATCAACCGCTTTACTGGGCGTAAAGAGCCGGACGGTGCTCGACCTGCCAAACCGTTACCTCATGGATAGTATAGAAGCCAGAAAAAAGGTCGCTGCCGTGATGCGGAAGATACGCCCGCAGGTAATTTTTCTTCCTTATTGGGTCGACGCCCATCCCGATCACGTACAAACCACACAAATCGGTGAGGCCGCCCGATTCTATGCTAAACTAACGAAGTCGGATATTCCCGGAGAACCATGCTATCCTTCACACATCTTTTATTACCTCTGTTCACATTTTAAAGTACATGTTACACCGTCATTTATTCTCGACATAAGTAAGGAGTTCGAAAAAAAACTCCGGATCGCAAGGGTCTATCAATCCCAGTTCGCCTATGACGACGCACGCTGGAAATATATCAGCAACTCACTCACGGCAAAGAACCAATATTACGGCAATCTCATACGCGTAGAGTATGGCGAGCCATTTATGAGCCGGGAACAGGTAGGTTTAAAGGATATACGGGATATCCTGTAGTAATGAGATTTGCATCGCCATTTTAGATTTCGGATTTAAGATTTGGGATTTAAAGACTATAAACCTAAAATCAACATCTCGAATATATGAACTATTTCCCCGTAGGAAAACTTGATTACCGGCTGCTGGAAAAACTCTTAAACCTGAATCCCATCAAAGACCCCAGGATTATTGTAGGCCCAGGGATTGGCGAGGATGCAGCCGTCATCGACTTCGGGAAAAAGTATCTCGTAGCCAAGACAGACCCCATTACCTTCACCACACACCGCATCGGCTGGTATGCCGTTAACATAAACGCCAATGATATCGCCACTATGGGGGCGACTCCAAAGTGGTTCCTGGCAACGCTGCTGCTGCCCGAAGGGAAGACGAATGCAAAACTGGCAACACAAATTTTCAGGGATATTATTAAATCAACCCAAAAACTCAATATCACCCTGTGCGGCGGTCATACTGAAATTTCTCATAAGATCGATCGACCCATTGTCATCGGTCATATGCTGGGTGAGGTCGAAAAGGATAATCTCGTGATAAAGACCCATGCAAAACCAGGTGATGACCTTTTACTCACGAAAGGCATTGCCATTGAAGGCACGGCCATTATCGCACGGGAAAAGGCTGTTACAATAAAAAAGAAATTTGGCGACCGATTTCTTAAAAAGGCACAGGCATTCATTGACAGGCCGGGACTCAGCATCGTTGCAGACGCGTTGTTGGCCAATAAAGCAGCCAAAATCCACGCCATGCACGATCCAACGGAAGGCGGGCTGGCTGCGGGCATCATGGAACTTGCAAAGGCATCAGGGACAGGGGTTGTCGTAGATGCAGAAAAGATTCCGTGTTATGAAGAGACAGAACAGATTTGCAGACTGTTCAATATCAATCCGCTCGGTCTCATCGCATCTGGGGCTTTGTTGATTGCACTCGAACCAAAAGACACAAAAGAAGTTATTGCCATCCTCGCAAAGAATGGTATAGTATGTACTCCGATAGGAAAACTTACTAAAAAAAGTAATGGATTAAAACTTTTAATAAAAGGCAAGCTCATAAAAATGCCGTCATTCACGGTAGATGAGATCACGAAGGTTTTATAAGGAGGGAATAATATGCCCGATTACGGACCATACAGAAAACCACAAGACATACGTTTTGAGGATATCCCCTGGGGCTCGATGAAAAAATTTATACCGCCCATTCTGATTATTATCTTCGTCATTATCACGGGATACACAGCATTTTACACGGTAAGGGCCAATGAAGAGGCCGTTATCCTGAGATTCGGCAGCTATATAGAGACGGTAGGACCCGGACTCCATACCAAGGTTCCCTACGGTATCGACAAGATACTGAAAGGAGAGGTCAAGCGCATTTACAACGAAGAGTTCGGATTCAGGACAGAGCAGCGAGGCCCTTCCAGTATGACTGATTATGAATACCCGGATGCAAGAGAAGAAAAATTGATGCTCACCGGCGACCTGAACTGCGCCGAGGTGCACTGGGTCATTCGGTACAAAATAAAGGCGTTAGAAGAGTATTTTTTCAATGTAAGAAACGTCAGAGAAACTATTCGTGTTGTTTCACAGGCAGTCATGCGCACACTGATCGGGGATCGCTCTATTGATGAAGTCTTGACTATCGGCAGAACGGAGATCGAGCAAAAGTCCAAAGAAGATATTCAGAGGATTTTGGACAGTTATAAATGCGGCATTGACATCCAGACGGTACTGCTCAAGGGGGTTAATCCACCAGAACC
>JACPHJ010000050.1 GCA_016188675.1 Planctomycetota bacterium | reverse complement strand
TACCTTTTAACACGGAGTATTTTAGTAAAACAACGTCAAATGATATATTATGGTTATTTAAAAAACAACAAATTTTATCTGTTGTGTAATAAATTCAGGTAAACTAAAATATGCTGGTTTTAAATTTCTCAGGTGTTTGGTATTATTCTCGAAATTTTATAGAATTCTATTTATAATAATTTTCAGAGTTAATGATGTGAATTACTATTCCATGGTTCCTTTTTAAAGGGAAATCATTTTCTGAGGGAGTGTGTACCATTAACGCACCAAAAGTAGGATTAAAACGACTCGAAACCGTATGGTTCCAGGTAACGGGCACCCTTTGTAATTTACAGTGCACTCATTGTTTTATTTCTTGCGGGCCGAAAAATAAAACACATGAGATGCTAACAATAGATACTGTCCGATGGTATTTGGAAGAGGCATCATCACTGGGCGTGAAGGATTTCTATTTTACTGGCGGCGAACCATTTTTGCATACTCAGATTGCGGACATTATAAGAGAGACATTGAACTACGGTCCGGCAACCGTTCTCTCAAACGGCACTCTGATAACAGAGGAGATTGCACAAAGATTTGGACAAATATCTCGTAATTCCAAATATAAGTTGGAATTCAGAATAAGTCTTGAGAGTCCTATTGAGGCAGAGAACGACCAGATACGGGGTAATGGCACTTTTCAGAGGGCGATTAAGGGTATTCAAGCCTTGTTACATGCGGGTTTCAACCCTATTATTACAACCGCTGACTGGACAAAATACGGAAAGTTTGCAAAAGAAACTGATGCGGACTTTAGGTCATTGATAAGTTCTCTTCGTGCTCCACAATTAAGGTTAAAAAAACTACCCTTAGTCCTTCTGGGACGCTGCGCCGAACTAATCAGACCTTACCACGAGGATGAACGAGTTACCGGGAAGTGCTTTGATAACTTTGATATAAATAACCTCCAGTGCGCTACCAGTCGTATAGTAACCAGCAAAGGGGTCTTTGTTTGTCCCATACTTATTAACGACACAAAGGCGTGGATGGGGTGGACGCTAAAAGAATCCCTCAAACCGTATGCGATGGAATCACCTGCGTGTTATACCTGCAGGGCGTCTGGATTAACCTGTAAAAATGACGATTCAGTTTCATACGAAACCCGCCTCTCTCAAAATGATGAAGAAGTAAAGGTTATTGAGAAAGAAACCGTCAGGAAATCAGTTAACAAATTTTATAGTACTGCTGCCGCCCACACACAAAAGGAGCTGTGTTGTCCTGCCAATTACGATTCTGCAGATTTATCCCATATCCCCCAGGAAGTATTGAATATTTCTTATGGATGCGGCAGTCCCGTGACGTTGGCTCAGATTGAATTGGGAGAGAAAGTGCTGGATTTAGGCTCTGGCGGAGGTGTGGACTGTTTTATTGCTTCCAAAATGGCCGGTGATAGAGGGCGGGTTGTAGGCATTGACATGACAGATCAAATGCTGGTTAGGGCCAATACATCAAGAGAGAGCGTTGCAAAGAAACTTGGCTTTGATAATGTGCGGTTTATAAAAGGGTTTCTGGAAGAAATACCCCTGGCAAATGAATGTATTGATGTCGTTACGTCTAATTGTGTAATCAATTTATCTGACCAGAAGGAAAAGGTTTTTCGGGAGATATTCAGGGTATTGAGAAAAGGGGGCAGATTTGTCATATCCGATATTTTCTCCGAAAGGGATGTTCCTTTGTTCATGAAACAAAATAGTAAATTATGGAGTGAGTGCATATCCGGGGCAATTACAGAAGTTGAGTTTGTTAATAAAATAAAGGCAATGGGTTTCTATGGGCTGGAGGTAATTAGCCGTTATCCTTATAAGAATGTGGATGGATTTCAATTTTACTCAACAACCATAAAGGCATATAAATACGAGAAATCAAAAGAATGCGTGTATAAAGGGCAATATGCTGCCTATAAGGGACCTTTCAGTCATGTTTCAGATGATGATGGCCACGCATATCCCATAGGAATTCCTGTGGAGGTATGCACTGATACGGCTTGGAAACTTTCAAACCCTCCTTATAAAGGAATGTTTATCGTGTCGGATACACAGAATCCTGGCACAGAAAAGACGTGCGGGCCTGGATGTTGTGAATGATAAAAAAAGGCCGACCCAGAAAAAGGAAAGAGAAAAGGGCCTTAAATTAGGCTGCCTTCGGTTGCAACTTTTTTTGATATACAGTAAATGTCCAGCACAAACAACCCCCTTGCCCCCTTTATTAAGGGGGAATTCTTCAAGTCCCCCCTAGAAAAGGGGGATAGAGGCATAGGTGTTAAGTTAAGAAATTATTGGGATGGCATGGACTGTAGAGACGCCCTGACAGGGCGTCTCTACGTTTGCCCGTGCCTGCTTGTGATTCACAAGTGTACGAAAGTTACCGGAGATGTGGCAAGCCACCTGTCCCCCGCTGGCGGGGGGT
>JACPHJ010000049.1:18466-28983 GCA_016188675.1 Planctomycetota bacterium | reverse complement strand
TGAAGCTCCTGCTGCGGAACCGGCTGCTCCTGAAGCTGCCGCACCTGAGGCCGCTGCTCCGGCCGTAGAAGAGGCAAAACCCGTTGAAGCTCCTGCTGCGGAACCGGCTGCTCCTGAAGCTGCCGCACCTGAGGCTGCCGCTCCGGCCGTAGAAGAGGCAAAACCCGCTGAAGCTCCTGCTGCTGCGGAACCGGCTGCTCCTGAAGCTCCAGCGCCTGAGGCTGCCGCTCCGGCTGCAGAAGAGGCAAAACCTGTTGAAGAAGCTGCAAAACCCGAGGAGAAAAAGGCAGAGGCTTTGCCTTCAGAAAAAGAGGAATCTAAGGCCGAGGGTTTACATCAATGTGCCACTTGCAATAAAGAAGTTGGAGAAGGACACGTCTGCGGTGTTACCACATATTGTCAGCAATGCAAAGAAGAGGTTGGCCCCGGTCATATCTGCGATTTGACATTCTTTTGCCACGATTGCAAAAAAGAAGTCGGAGATGGCCACGTCTGTAACGTAACGACTTTTTGTCCTAAGTGTGAAGAAGAAGTCGGGGCAGGCCACATCTGCGACGTAACTTATTTCTGTTACGATTGCGAGAAAGAGGTTGGGGATGAACATATCTGTGGTGTCACCCATTTTTGTCCCACCTGCAAGGCAGAAGTCGGGGAAGGACACGAATGCGGAAAGACATTCTTCTGCTTTGACTGTGAGAAAGAGGTAGCCAAGGATCATCAACACGAAAAAGCAGCAAAATAACTACCGGAGTTATTTTACGATACAAAACGAAAAGGCATGCTTATTTAATTAGCATGCCTTTTTTATTTATACTCCGACCGCATCTTTACAACATGGGCACGCTTAATCCTCGTACTCTTGCGGCGCTTTTCCAAAAAGTCGCAATGCCTTCCAAAGCCTTCTCATCGTTACTTTCCAACTCAGCAGATAGCCCTTCCCTCTACTTTCAATGCCTTCCATGTTCGCCAGGACATCCGCTGGTGGAAACAGGGTACGAAAAACAAATGCAATCTTTTCCTGCCAGCCGGAAATATTGGAAAAATAAAAAAGCCAGCAAAGCTTTTCCTTTCGCTTTCCCTGCCTGAGCAATCTGAAAAAAACCCGTTCTCCTATTCCCTTCCTTTGGGGGCTAAGCAACTCCAGGATTTCGTTCGGTACGGATGTGCCAAAATACTCTTTGCACAGCCATAAGCTATAAAACAAAGGCCCTTTCAGGTGAAACTCCCCAGATTCTTTGCAAACCCTTTCCCAGTCCAATGTTTCTTTCCAATGGTTTGCCACCTGATGTATATCCCATACGTGGATGAGTGTATTGTAAGAATGCTTCATGGCATGTTCCGAGAGGTGGAGAAGCTGGTGGTGGGGAGCAAGGCACAGGACATTCGCCTGCCGTATCTTTAAATGAATCGCTTCCTTCCATACCTTATCCATATTAATTTTCTCTGCATAAATATAATTAGGGAGTGCATTGTTAATTAAGTGCCAGTGCAGGTGAAGTAGAAGCGGAGAGCCGGTTTTCCCGTATACCAGACTATTGAGATAGTTAGTTACAGGATAACAACTCAGTTCACGATCTGACTGATAACCGCATTGGGACAGAACCTTATCAATCTTTGGAACATCTTTTGGTTTTACCAGAATATCTACATCCCCAAGACAACGAAGTCCTGCGTTCTCATATACAGAGAATAAAAGGGCGGCTCCTTTTAACACGATAACAGGACTTCCCAGTACATGAAGTAAAGTAGCCAACTCCTCAAAGATACGAATATTTCTTCCCCAGTTGTTGATATATTCCTGTTTAAGGCTTTCTTTGATGAATGGAGGCACGCTAACGCCTTTCTTTATCATTCCTTTATACAAAAGGTAGGAAAACCCTTCATTTTGGGAGGTACGTAATAACTCAGACCAGGAGGGAGGATCGACGGTTACTTCAACAACGGGGTTTATTATCTGAGAAATATATCTCAGTGTTTCATTTTTTTCACAAGAATCGTCACTCTCGCCTGAAAATGAACTCGTGCAGATTGCCCGATGCATGTGTACATCCCGCATTTTTAGTAGATCCGATTGCATGGCACTATAATTTATGAAAGACCCTGTTTGTATTTCTTCTTGCCTTGGGGTGTTTTTCTAAACTTCTTTTTCGGTACTTTTCCTCCCCCTCCGGAACCGGAACCGGAACCCGACCCGTGTTCCTCATAATAATCATCAACATCGTCTCCGTCTGCATTTGCATCTTCTGCAGCCCGGATTGTAGCTATAGCTGGAATACTATATATGGCCAGCTTCAGGAGTCTTCGACGTACCCTTAGTTTCTGTTCTTCCGGACTTATATCTTTTTCTGCCATAACTATATCTCCTTCTATAAACTATTATTTATATAAAAACCTACCTTTTCTGCTGCTTATTCTTCCTCAGCAGCCAGAACTGTGACTATAACAGGAGCGCTATATACGACCATTTTCATAAGCCTTTTATACACCCTGTGTTTTCGTTCTTCAGCATACACCTCGCTTTCTGTCGTCGTTTTTCTTCCAATGAAATTCTTTACGGGAAATATCGCAAAGAACCAGACAGGAAATTGTGGATGTATTCTGCCTGTCAAGAGTATCTCCAGTTCATGAGATAGTTTCTCCACCTTATCTTGCAGTTTAGGCGCATAAAGGATCGGCAGATGAGTGATATCTGGAGTGCTCAAAGCACACCAACAGGGCTCGCCATCGTTTTCCCATATCTGAAGGGGGACACCAAAGAGCCTGGCGATGATGGGTCTGTATTGATATATCAGGCATCCCTGGTTGCCAACAAAAGAACATTTTATCTTATGTTTCAAGATGCGGCTGAGAGGTACAATAGCATTCAGAACTGCACCGGCAGATTTTTTCTCGATGGTCTCTGCAATCCTTTCAAGCCTTTCCAGCTTTGCTATATTCCTCATGGCATTCCGCCTTATACCATGTATTACTTCAGGCTTAAGGGATTGTATACCCCCCCTGAAAATACCAGGCATCTATAAAAGAGATAGGGACATCGCAAACACAGCACTCTGAACAGGCTGGGCCGCAACCCGTCAGCTTTAAGGAGTGTTTGAGAACATAATCCTGAAATAACCTGTCGGCTTCCTTAAGAATGGCCTCGTAACGATCCAGAATAGCCTGCTCTGCGGTATTTATATGAATGATGTCTGTTGTCATCATTGCCACAAAACGCCATCCCCTGAAAAACTTTTACGATAATACCTTACGCCTCCAGATATTTTCCAGTATCTCAGATTCTACCGAAGCGGAGGTTTTCCCCGTTAGACCCTCTATGAGTTCGCAGGCTTCTTTCAGGTCTCCCATCACCAGTTGGTAACAATCCGCCCTTTTAACCAGTTCGGAACATATCTTAAGGCCACGGTCTTGGAAATGCAGCATATTCCATCCATTTTGCATAAGGTTAAATACCGCTTCTGCCTTGCTAATGGGTTTTAAATAAGAATCCTTTTGTGTTTCGTTATATCCCGGAAAGAGAATCCACGCTATCTCAAAGCCAGAATCCTTTGGCAGGATAGCCTCTCGTTGCGGCACGGCATATTGCCAGGGCTGGATTGTGCTTCCGTATCTCTCCTTAAAACGACAAAACTGAAAGTCTTTTCTGACTTCAGTGGATACTGTTGGTAACCATCCGTATATATAAATGGGCCTTTGAAAGGGCAATGCTTTCATGTTGGCTAGATTTATAACCACAACTTCATCGGTAAGATACTGATAACCGTAATTCAACAACCCCAGGCTAAGAGTGGATTTTCCGCTCTCAGAGGGCCCTGCCAGGAGGACAGCCTTATTATCCTTTGCCACAGCGGCGGAATGCAGAAAGAGGTAATCCTTCAGATGCAAATACAAACTGTCCCTCACGCACATCATGACAGAGAGATACAATGGCCACCTGTGTGCCCAACGGTTGCGGAATTTTCCATTTTCCCTGATGCAGAAATATTTGGTATTTTTTATCACACTGTATTGTACTAAAGGTGATTTGCCATTACCGGGTGAAGTCAGGGCTAAATTAAGCTCTAAGAATTCTTCAAAGAACTTTTTATCATTGGTACTTAATTCAAAGGGAAAGGAGAGTATTTCAAAACGAGTGGTAGCCAAACTCATTCAAGGAGTCCTTTTCCCTGCAATTTGCCCAAAGTCTCCAGTACGTCCTTTTCCACATTTGCCGGGTCTGTCTTGAGGACATCCACTATCTCTTTCGCTATATCCCTGGGCGTCGGGGAGACATCATAAAGCTCCCATATAATACTTGCCATAGGGTTTAGATGGTGTACACGATGAGTCCTGGGATCATAGATGACTATTTCGTCTTCAATTTCCTCGACGAGGAGATCGGCCCTTTTTTTGAGTCCTTGCATTCCTTATCATCCTATTTTGGTAAGTCTTCCTCAAATATGGAATCGGTAATATATAGCAACGGTGTATCCTGTAGTTTGACAATTTTTTTTTCTGTCAATCTTTTCCCCATGCTATCACACAACATTTCTATAACCGGTCGCAATGGCGAGGCCTCATTCGTGTCGACAACCCTGCCGATTGCCTTCGAATTAAGGACTACGTAACTACCGATAGGAAAACACGACAACTTTGTGAGCAATACCTTTATCAGCTTTTGGGGAAACATATTCTTCGATGAGTTGACAATCACCTTTGTAGACTCATACGGCAGGAACCTTTTCCTCTGGGGGCGGGGATGACTCAGCGCCTCGTAAACATCCACCAAACCTATTACCTTAGCATATTCATGAATTTCATTTCCTTGCAAACCCCGGGGATAGCCTTGGCCGCCTTCCCGTTCTTGTTCTTGAGAAATGACTTCCGCAAGCCATTTGTATTTTTCTCCCAAGGCATTAAATACAATGTCATACCCAAACTGCGGATGTTTTTTAATCAATGCGTATTCTTCGTTCGTGAGGACTCCTTCTTTATTGACCACTTCATCGGGAATTTTGCACATCCCAATATCATGAATTAACGCCGCAATTCCCAATTCAACCAGCTGATCCCTTTTATATCCAAGACCCTCGCCTATTTTGATGGCAAAAATCGCCACATTTATACCGTGCACCTTAGAATCATATTTGAAATCTTTTCTATAGATGGCCTTACGATAAAGATTTTCCATCGCATTCGGAGTTTCAACGATTTTAGCAATTAATTCAACCCCTTTGTTTATACTGAATTTTTGATCTGTCCTGGCGGCATTTGTAATCTCATCCATGAATTCATAAAGTTCATCATAAATATCTACCAATGCCTTTTCTTTCCGCTCCTCCTCACGGATAATGATGCCGGCTTCTGTTGGGAGGGCTTCTATTTCTCCGGGGAATAATGGCCCTTCCGCTAGTTTCCGGGAAACCCTTTCAGGCGCTTTTGACTTTGACTCGCTTGGGAATTCCAACTCTTCCAGTCCGGCTGCGGTCTTTTTTTCTTCTTTCTTTACACCAGATTCACTGGGAAACCCCTCTTCCTCTATTTTCACGGGTTCTTTTTTTTCTTCAACGACAGTTTCTTTTTTTGTTTTTAACTCCGCGAGCTCTCTGATCCTTATCTGGTCCCTTTCATCCTGGGCAGACTTGGCTTCTTTCTCCGGTAATTTTCCCTGTTTGATTAAATCTGAGAGTCTTCCCATCTTTGCCCTCTATTCATTTTGCATCATCAATTAGCTGCTGTATAACCTTCGAATCAATCAGTTCGACTTTTTTACTGAAACCCACTAACAGGCTCAAATCGCAGATATTGTTTACCTTGCGTGGAACGCCCCCCGTGTATTCCTGGATCTTCTCAATTGCCTCTTTTGTGAAAATATTCCTTTGCATACCGGCAATTTTCAGTCTAAACAATATATACTGCGCTGTCTCCTTTAAGTCCAAAGGTTTTAAATGATACCGTATAGATATCCTCGAGTCCAACTGCGGTATCTTCACTACCTTATCACGCAGTTCCGGTTGTCCTATTAAAATCAAGGTCAACAGAAACTGATTATTCAATTGGAAATTCAATAAGAGCCGCAGTTCTTCAAAAGTCACCACATCTTCGATGGCTTGAGCATCATCTACGATCAGGACTGTCTTTTTCTTTTTTGTCAGGTTCTGAAGTATTGCATCATTTAATATGTGTAAAAGCTCAGGCTTCGAATCGGCAGTTTTTTCAATGCCCAACTGATAGAGAATTTCTTTCAGAAAATCCAGCGCTGCCAGGCTTGGATTCGCTATAATACCAACTTCGTACTCATCGCTTGATAGCTCTTGTACAAAAGCACGGCTTACCGTGGTTTTACCGCATCCCACCTCACCTGACAACATTGCAGCGCCTTTCTGTGCTTTGGTGGCATATAGCAATCTCATTAATGCCTCTTCGTGCTGCGTGGAATGATACATAAAACGCGGGTCGGGGACATTCTCAAACGGCAGTTCATTCAGGCCCCAGTATTTTTCGTACAACGAAAACTCCTTTTATTATATCCTCAAAACTGCTACTTATCAATAAACCTCTTCGGCGAACCGTAACAACTCAGCCCCCTAGGTGGGGCAAACTATTACGAAAATCTTTGTTTAGCAGAACAAAGACATGATATCTATTCCTTATTCAACCGCCTTAATCACGTATCTATTAATAAGGCCAGTTTCAACTCCTATAAGCATGGCTTCAAAGGATTTTACATTCTCCTTGGGGAGATCAGGGATAGTAAATTCTTCTTTTTTAACCAGCAAATCCCGGTCATCATAGATTTCTAACGTAAATTTCGCAAAGCGATAATTCTTTTCAGACCTATTCGCTATTTCCCCTGTAAAAAGTACATTAGTACCAAACGGATTGAAACGAACATTTCTCACAAAAAATCCATTCCCAATATCTTCAAACCCACTCGTCAATGAAGATTTTGGCGGTTCCTTAATAAGCGCTTCTTTTTTAGGCGCCTTTGCAACGCCCGCAGAGGAATTTTTTTCCATCGCACTTACCCTCTTTTCCAAAGCTTCAACCCTTGCAATAAGATTTGAAATAACAATCTCTAACATATTAATCTTATTAGACGCGTCTTGCGCACACAACGTATTTGCCGGAGCTGCTGAAAATATCAGCAGCGCCAAACCACTTACAGCTATTAAACCAACAAGAAATTTTTTCATTGCCGACCTCATAATCTTAATTTTAAATCCTTTTTGATTTTTTCATCGCTTAGAGGGATAATATCATATTTAAAACTCACAATGCAAGTGTAATTCATTGAAGCTATTACACATAATCACATTCGAAAAAACGTGTAACCTTGACAAGATATAGTACAATTGTTATTATTTATAAATATTCTTACTTTTACAAAGACAGCACTATCCGTCTCATCACAAATATACCCACATGCGACACATACTAACTATTCGATACGGCGTCTTAAAAAATACATCCGACTTTTTTGCTGCATTTAACTCGTTAAAAAAAGGCGATCCCGTCATAATTCGTTCCAACCGTGGTGTAGAGTTTGGGGAAGTTATTACCAAGGTTAAGGAAATAGGCGATACGGATCCAATTGAAAATCTTGGCGAGGTTTTGCGGAAAGCGACCCCTGATGATAAAGAAAAACAAAAAAAAATACTAGATGAAATGATTCCCGTTGAATTCAAATTCTGCCAAAAAAGAATTAAAGAACATAAACTCCTCATGAAACTGGCCAGCGTCGAACATTTATTTGGCACCAAAAAAATCATTTTTTATTTTCTGGCCAACGGTCGCGTTGATTTCAGGGAACTTGTAAAAGACCTGGCGAAAGAATATCAGGCGCGCATAGAAATGAAACAAATAGGCGTCCGGGATGAAGCACGGCTCCTGGCTGATTACGAGCATTGCGGACGGGAATTATGTTGCAGATCCTTCCTTAAAAATCTCGAACCCGTCACCATGAAGATGGCAAAGAATCAGAAGGCAACGTTAGATCCCTCCAAGATATCGGGCAGATGCGGCAGGCTTATGTGCTGTCTGCGTTACGAAGACAAGGTCTATGAAGATTTAAAACATGCCCTTCCAAAAAAGGGTTCCATTGTGAAAACAGCGAAAGGCGTTGGGGAAGTCATCAATTATGACGTATTACAACAACAAGTCACTGTTGAATTGGAGAATGGCAATAAAATAAATATATCCGTCCATGAGATTATAGACAAAGTACGGGAGCCCCTGCGACAAAAAGAGCCGGCGTGTGACATGCCCTGCGAAAAGGATTGTAATCTTGAATAAACGCACCTTTTATCTCACGACACCCATTTACTATGTAAATGACGTACCACATATCGGCCATTCTTACACGACAATTGCTGCTGACGCATTGGCTCGATATAAAAGAATGAAAAGCCTAGACGTCTTCTTCCTGACAGGAACAGATGAACATGGACAAAAAATCCAAAAAGCGGCGCAGGCATGTAACAAAACCCCGAAGGAATTTGTCGATGGTGTAGTTGATAAATTCAAGACTTTATGGAATAACCTCGGCATATCCAATGACGATTTCATACGAACGACCGATGAACGGCATTGCCGCCGCGTAAAAAAAATCTTTCAGCAAATCTTTGAAAATGGCGATATCTATCTCGGAGAATATGAGGGATGGTATTGCATCCCCTGTGAAAGTTTCTGGATTGAATCACAGCTTGAAGAAAGGAAATGCCCGGAATGTAAACGGCCTGTCGAAAAAGTAAGGGAAAAAAATTATTTTTTCAAACTATCAAAATACCAGAAACCCCTCCTTGAATATTACGATAAACATCCTCATTTTATCCAACCCGAATCGAGAAAAAATGAATTACTGCACCGGATTAAAACCCAGATAGAAGACATTAGTATCAGCCGCTCAGCCGTAGAATGGGGCATTCCAGTCCCCATGGACCCAACACACACTATTTATGTATGGATCGATGCGCTTCTGAACTATATTACCGCCCTGGGATACGAAGATGACATGCAAAAATTCCAAAAATACTGGCCTGCAAACGTCCATATTATCGGGAAAGAAATCCTGTGGTTTCACGGTGTTATCTGGCCGGCCATACTCATGTCTTTGAAGATAGATTTACCCTTTAAAGTCTTTGCGCACGGCTGGTGGACTATTGAAGGTCAAAAAATATCAAAATCATTAGGAAATGCAATAGACCCGACGAGTATTATTCAATCTTACGGTACGGATGCCTACAGATATTTTCTCCTGAGAGAAGTCCCTTTCGGTTTGGATGGAAATTTTTCTTACAGCGCCCTTATTCATAGAATAAATTCCGACCTCGGCAACGACCTGGGTAATCTATTACAACGCACATTAACCATGATCGAAAAATACTTTAATGGAGTCATTCCGGAGATTGTAAATACAGATGACGAACTAAAAAAGTTATCACAAAGCACCTATGACAAAGTAGATCGCGAAATGGAAGAACTCCAATTTAGCAGGGCGCTTGAAAATATTTGGGAATTTATAGGTCAGGCCAACAAATTCATTGAAGACAAGAAACCCTGGCTGCTTGCTAAAACAAGCGCTACAAGAGCACAGCTTGCGGCAGTCATCGGTTCATTGGCCGCGGCTATTAAAGATATTTCCGTGTTTATCTATCCGTTTATGCCGGGAACCGCTGTTGAAATTCAAAGACAGCTTGGTATCCTGGAAGACAACAGCCCTCTCTGCCTGGAATTCCAGCGAGAATTTAAGAAAGATACCGTTATTCACAAGGGTAAACCTTTATTTCCAAAAATAGAACCTACCGTGGAGAAATACGTATGACAAAGACATGGCACAAGTTAAAGGAGATTATTAAAAAAGATCCCCGCTATACACTGCAAGCTTATCAATTTGTATTCGAAGCCCTTGATTACACCACAAATATGTTAGGTAAAAATCAACACAAAACGACCGATCGGGATCGCCACGTAACGGGAAGACAGCTCCTGGAAGGTATCAGACAATATGCATCAAAGCAATTTGGCTTTATGGCGTTAACGGTGTTTGAGCAATGGGGTGTAAAACAAGACGCAGATTTTGGAAATATCGTATTTAATTTAGTGGAAAACGGTCTTATGGGAAAGACTGCAGATTTTGGAAATATCGTATTTAATTTAGTGGAAAACGGTCTTATGGGAAAGACTGAAACAGATTCCAGAGATGATTTTAAAAATATTTACGATCTCAAAAAGGTCTTTGACGAAGAATTCAAATTCGATGGGAGTTATGACATTCGGCTTTCGCTGAATGCATTAGGAATCAAGAAAAGATAATTACTTAGCGTCTTTTACACAGCGAAAACCGACATTGTTATCTTTGCCCTCAGGATAACTGCAACTTCGATAGGCGCTTCTTAGAATATAATGGTGGTTTACCCACGACCCTCCTCTTACCGCACGAAATTTTCCTTCCTCATACCAATCTTCGCACCATTCCCAAACATTCCCTGCCATATCATAACAATCAAAAGGACTCACACCTTCTTTCCGGTTACCAATGG
>JACPHJ010000049.1:0-18443 GCA_016188675.1 Planctomycetota bacterium | reverse complement strand
CGTTTCCCCATGGATACTCTCTGCCGTCAATGCCCCGGGCTGCTTTTTCCCACTCGGTCTCCCTGGGGAGTCGTTTCCCAGCCCATCTTGCATAAGCAACCGCATCATTCCAACTAACGCCTACAACTGGTTGTAATGGCTTATTAAATCGCTCATTATTCCAGAAAAATGGCTCTTTGGCTCCCGTGGCATCAATAAACTTTTTATATTGGGAATTAGTTATTGGAAATCTATCAATATAAAACTCATCAACATGCACAACCTTTCGTTCTTCGCCCATGATAAAATCACCCGATGGCACAAGAACCATTTCTGAATCGTCTTTCACATTAATAATACTCCCTAACCTTGTCATTTCTTTACCACCAAATAAATAGGATTACTTTGTGTTTTTCTTCCCAGCTTTTTTCTTATTTTTTTTAATATTTCCCGTACTTTTAACCCCTTGCTTCTTCATGGTTAGCTGCTTTAATAGTGTTTTCGCATCATCTTCGTTCGGGTCACACGCAATTGCTTTTTGCAACGCAGATATTGCATCCTTTAGTTGTCCCTTATCCCGATAGATAACACCTATATTATAGTGAAGAATACTATCTTCGGGATTGTCTTTAAGCAGTGTTTTCCATACTTCTAAAGCATCGTCTTTTTTGTTGCAATCGTAATACGCATCCCCAAGGCTATAATAAGCATCTTCATGCTTCGGATCTATCTCCAATACTTTTTTCAATTCTCTTATCCCATCGTCACACAATCCTTCCTCTATGTAAACAAGACCGAGGTCGTAGTGTGCCTCGACATAGTTTGGTTCTATTTCAATAACTTTCTTATACATAGCAATGGCGTCACTTGTCATTTCCTCGTCATAATATGCGGATGCGAGTTTGGAATACACCTCAACATTTGCCGTATTATCCGCTATAGCTTTCTTAAATTCCGCAATAGCCTCTGTATTTTTCCCTTTCTCATAAAGCTCTAACCCTAGCTCTCTATGCCCTTTTTTTACTTTGGGCTGTTCAGACTTGCCTACACTTGCTTGTGGTAATTCCTTTTTACACCCTGCCAAACCACAAAAAATAATGCATATTAAAAACAAACCCTTTATACTCAGACTTCCAAAACGCTTTGTATTCACGTAATATGCCTCTTTTCATGAACAAGTATAATAAATATAATTTTTAATCTGGACCCTTTTCATACATAGTGAGAGGTATCTTTACGGTGTCACCTTCTCCTACATTATGCATCTTGAACCATCCCTCATTCATCTCTAATGCATATTTGGCCTTTTCCTTAGAAACATGCGTATCCAAGCTATAGGGCTTCATAGACTCTATCTGTATAATCCGGCCATCTTCCTTAATAAAGGCTATTGAAAGGGGAATGCGGGTATCCTTCATCCAAAAAGAGAGAACCTTTTCCTTGGGAAAAACAAACAACATACCACCATTTTTTTCCAATTTATCACGATACATCAAACCTAAAATCTGCTCTTCAAAAGTAGTTGCCAATTCTACTTCCAATTCGATCCCGGCAACATTTATGGGTAAAACTTTATTCCTCTTTGGCGCTCCGTAACATACGTCCCAGAAGCCGCCACATAACAAACTCACACAAACAAGCAACATCGGAAGGGAAAGACGTCTCAGCTTATTCTTCATACCAAATCATATATCTCGTGGAAGTCTTAACTAAATTTATTGTAAGTGAAGATACGTGGCGGGTGACGTTTCACCCGTCATTCGTCACACGTCACTATTTCTAAAAACTTCCACAAACTTGTCCTCATAAAAATGGGGAAAAGAAGTTTTTACAGGGTAATACTATAGGAAATATTTTACGAACCAAGAAACCAAAGTCAATCTATTTCTAAACTTGATTTACTCAACCCAAAAAGATATAGTTCTTATTATGCGATTAGACAAAATATCCTTTGGGGTATTCAAAATCATAAACAAATACAATCTCATTAAACCCAACAATTCTATTGTTGTTGGGGTATCCGGAGGGCCCGATTCCGTTGCTCTTTTAAATATTCTTCATTCAATTAATTCCGCCAAAAACCTTCAATTACACTTGCACGTAGCCCATCTTAACCATCAACTCCGTGGAAAATCTTCAGAAGAGGACGCCCAATTTGCCGAAAATTTATCAAAAGAACTTTCACTGCCTTTTATTCTAAAAAATGTAAATATTCAGGAAATTGCAAACAAAACAAAACGCTCAATCGAAGAAACGGCACGCATAGAGAGATACAAATTTTTTGCGGAATCATCACAAAAGTATAATGCTTCCGCCGTAGCAATCGGGCATACAGCAGACGACAACGCAGAGACCATTCTTCACCGGATACTCAGGGGAACAGGGATATCAGGACTCGGAGGAATCCCTATTAAACGCCCATTAACCCCTGATTCCACAATACAAATCATTCGCCCGCTCCTCTTCACCCGGAGAAAAGAAATTATCGATTATCTTGGGAAAGAACAGCGAAACTACAGAACAGATGCTTCAAATTACGAAACAACATATCTTCGGAATAAAATCCGGCTCGAATTGATTCCGTTGTTAGAAAAACAATATAACCCAAACATCAAAAACGCCCTTTTACAGCTAAGCCAAATTTTCACGGCAAATAATGAGTATTTATCTTTAGAAGCAAAAAAAATATTAAAAGCCGCCACAATAGAACACACGGAAGATTCATATGTCGTCAATACTCATTTTCTAATAAAACAGCCCCATATATTACAACAGTTGGTATTTCAAGAAATATTGGAGATAATGCAGATTCCATTAAAAGAGATTAACTATGAGCACTATACAAAGATATTGAACGAAATTATCGGGACAGGAAAAGGACGACACTTCCAATTGCCCGGGAACCTTTACTTATGGCATGAACACGGGATGCTTTATTTTAAAAAAGATCCCCTTCCAAAACCCCGCATACCGCTATTATCTGAAATTCCTATCCAAATACCCGGTACAACCCCCATTCATCCATTGGGACAACTGGTATCTGAAATTTTAGATACTAAAGACATATCGCTAGACGTATACAAAAACACAAAAACCCCTCGCGAAGAAATCTTTGACCTGCAATGTATCGCAATGCCCATCACTGTAAGAGGAAGACGGGAAGGAGATATCATTTCACCTTTAGGTATCAGTGGCCACAAAAAAATTAAAGACCTCTTTATTGATAAAAAAATCCCTTTAAAAGAACGTTATGCTATCCCGATCGTAGTAATGAATAATAAGCCTATTTGGGTTATCGGGATATGTATGGACAACAGCGTGAAGGTTACCCCTAATACCAGAAAGATTTTAAAACTATCCTTCCAAAGAACTCATTAGAGAACAATTACGATTTCGCAAACGACGCAGTTTTTTTATCCTTCACAATCCGGATTTCTACTGCTTTACCTGAAATCACCACTCACCTACAATTCTCTCGTAATCAGTATCTCCCTTAAACTTCAAGAAATCGGGATTATTCTTTGCCATACTTTTATACTGAGGATTCAATTCGACGGCTTTCTTCAGCGAATTCAGGGACTCTTCCTTTCTTGAGAGCAGGGCCTGTGCGCAGGCTTTATTAAACCATACTGCATCAAAATTGGGTTTTATCTTTAAGGCCTTATCGTACGCCTCTATCGCCTCCGTATGACTTCCCATCGCGTCTAACAAAAGGCCTTTATTATTTAATGCTACAAAAAAATCCGATTTAGTCTGAATAGCCTTATCATAGGCATCAAGCGCTTCTTGCTGTTTCCCTATTTCCTCGAATACATAACCTTTATAATTCCATGCTTCATACACATTACCGCTCAGTGTCGTTGCCTTACTAAAGGCATCTAATGCCTCCGGATATTTTTTCAATTGGACGAGGGTAAGACCCTTGTTTATCCACAAACTAAAAACATCCGACTTTATACGTATTGCCTTGTCAAATACCTTCACGGCCTCTTCATAATTCTGAAGTTGAACTAAAGCCAGGCCTTTGTTGCTAAGCGCCTCATATTTAATTTTCGCCTGGCGCGGAATATTTGCAGCTTCCTCGTCTGTAATAATTTGTGCTACCTTATCAAAAGACTTTACTGCCTCCATAAACTTTCCCAACTTCAACAAAGCATATCCTTTGTTATTCCATACCTGCGGATAATCAGGTCTTAGCTTTGCGGCTCCGTCAAAGGCTTTTATAGCTTCTTCATACCTTCCTAACTGGAACAACGCACCGCCTCTATTCGTCATGGTTTCGTAAGAATCAGGCTGAATCTGCAGCGCCCTTTCATAAGCCGCAACGGCCTCTGCATGTTTTCCCAGGCGTGACAATGCCAGCCCCTTATTCGTCCATGCCCCATAAGAATCCGGTTGTATCTCAATCGTTTTCTCGTATGCAGCAAGGGCGTCTTCGTACCGTCCCAAGGCATCCAGGGCAAGCCCCTTCCCATTCCAGGCGGCATATGAATCCGGTTTCAGTTCAATGGCTTTATTGAAGGCATTAACGGCCTCTTCGTGTTTTCCGAGATCCGCAAGGGTAAACCCCTTATCCGCCCAGGAGGCATGTTCTGTAGGTTTTATTTCAATGGCCTTATCATACGCATCAACGGCCTCCTTGTATTTGCGTATTCTCACAAAACAATTGCCCTTGTTAATCCACGCCTCATAATATTTCGGGTTAATCGCAATTGCCTTGTCGTATGCCTCTAACGCTTCATTTCGCCGATCGGGGATCTTTGCCAGCGCCAGACCTTTATTATTCCACGCCTCATACGCATCGGGTTTTAACTTTATAATGCGATCGTAGGTTTCGGTTGCTGCATCAACGTTCCCAATGTGGTCGAGCACATTGCCCTTATTGTACAATGCAGCAATATAATCAGATTTTATTTCCAGCGCTTTATCGAATGCCTTGATTGCCTCTTCATACCGGACTGCATGATCCAGTGTCCTTCCCTTCATGTACCAGGCTTCATAATAATCGGGTTTGTATTGGATGGCTTTTTCAAACGAATCTACGGCCTCGTCATATTTTCCCAAATAATCAAGCACAACCGCTTTGTTATACCATGCATCAGAGGCATACGGTTTTAACCGAATGGCGCGCCCATAGGCATCCAGCGCCTCCTGATACATCTGCTTACGAACACAGACATTTCCTTCATTAAATGCCGTCTCATAATCTCCCTCAGCGCATACTATTCCTTTTAACCCAACGAGCATTATAAAAACAACAATCGGTATAAGTATCAACCTTCTTATCATGGCTACCTCCTTCCGCTTCAAGCGAAATATGGTTAGTAACCCACCCACAAAACATCCCTTAACTTTATCTGCTGACATTTATTTAATCGTTATAATATCGCCGTCTTCTAAAATATAGGGGGAATGGCTTCCGCGCCTTTCTGTCAGCCTTCCTGTATAAAGCACCGTTTCGCCTTCCTGGAATTTTAATACCTTATCCTTTTTTGCCATTCCGAACTTTACCTCTACATCACCCTTTTCTTTTTGCATCATTCCGATTCGTAAGCCGGACGCCACATTTAAATTCTTATAGACTATTTGACCCATCCAACTGACATACTTCCCCTTGTATTTTCCCCATGCCTCGTCCTTTTGTGCGTCTGACAGATTACTTCCCTTACCAAAGATATTGTCTAAATCCTCAAAAGTTTCTATCAGGGATATTTTTTTTGGTCCCTGGGAGACAGGCATTGCATAAGGATTAACGGCCAATTCACTTGCGTTTGATGGTGCGAGAGATGTATTTTCACGTTTAAGTATATCCCCATCCTTGAGTTTATAGGGAAACACCCTTGTCACCCGTGAATCGAGATTCCCCGTATAGGTAACGGTATTGCCATATTTCACGTCAGAAAAATGGGATTTATTGTCGGAGTTCAGCTTTATCTCAACGCCCGTATCGCCGTGCGTGACGCCAAGCATCCATCCTGTTACCAAACCCCATCCAATATAATTTACCTTTCCACGCCACTTAACTCTTTTACCCACACACCGGCTCCACATGGCCTCTTTTTGTTCATCGGTTAAATCACTTGCCACTCCAAAGACATTATTAAATTCTTCAAAATCCATGTTTATATAACCATCGGAAGTCTCCGTTATAACAACTCCATAATTCGATACAACAGTCCGCACGCCTGCGGATATGTCCTTTGAAATATCCGCTGTTGGTTTCTCATCCATCTTCCCGACTTTCTCTGCGGCAACGGGGACAGCTTCTTTAATATCAGGAGTTACCCCCTCGTGAAACAGACGGTCAAATTCTTTTTGATACTTCACCAATAACTTTGTTTCATCTGTAAAAATGGCGTTATCCCGGCTAAACTTGCCTACATTCTCATTCCAGTAATACGACCCGGTCGTCAGTAATTTACAATCAAAAACGGCAAAGTTATTATGCATGATCCCTTTTTGAACCAATACTTTAATTGCAAACTCCTTGTTCTTATATTGATTTGACAATAGCCCTTTTCTTAAAGAGCGCTTCCTGTCTACTACAATTCTAATGCGAACGCCCCGCTCCTGAGCTTTAACAAGGGCATTTAAAATTTCATGTGAGGTAATATCTAAGGCTGCAATATCAACAGACTCCTTACACTCCTCAATTGCGCGAATAATTTGACCTTTTATCTCTGTGGGCGTAAAATACACCTCTGACGCCAACGCCCTTTCTTGTACAAATAAAAACACACCCACAATTCCCAAAATCACAGATATATAGACACTTTTCCAACCCATAATTTCCCTTTTCTCAATGTTTCTATGGAACAAATACCTATTGATTCTTGTTATGTCCATCACATTTGACTATTTTATCAATGCTGCAGAGAGAATGCAAGCAATATAGAAGGTTCATCCGGCTATTGATTTATATTGACAAAAAATTCTGTCTGGAATAAAATGCGCTGATATTTATGAATCTAAACTTTTACGTTGAAGGAGTTTTATATGTTTAACAAGTCACAACGGTTTTGTTTTCATTTCCTTTTAGTTTTAGGCTTCTGTGTTGCTATCAGTAATTGTCTCCCCGGTAAAACAACGCTATACGCTGCAAATAAACAGACCGCCGAATCCGATGATATTGCTGCCGCACAGCGTTTCGAGCATGTGTTCGAGCAGGTAGTTGAACAGGTGAAACCTGCCGTTGTCTCCATTACTTCCGTAAAAGTTTTCAAGCACGCCCAGCAAAAACAAAGGAAGATGCCCAACGACCAATATCATTCCCAGCCCAGGCCCGGACCCGATCAGGAGCAGGAGCAGGAACAAGACCAATTTCGGGATTTTAGAGACTTCTTTGGCGATGATTTTTTTGACAGATTTTTCAAGCCGAGGTTTCCTGAAGGCGAATATAAGGTGCAGGGGCTTGGTTCGGGTGTAATCATAGACAGCGAGAAAGGCTATATTATAACAAACAATCATGTCGTAGAAGATGCCGATGAACTCAAAATTACCCTGGGAGATAGAAGGGAGTTTGATGGAAAGGTTGTTGGCACCGACCCTCAAACAGACGTTGCCGTTGTAAAAATTGAAGGAAAAAACTTACCGTCGGCAAAATTGGGCGATTCAGACACGATCCGGGTTGGGCAGTGGGCAATTGCCATAGGAAACCCCTTTGGTTTGTCGCAAACAGTGTCTGTCGGTGTCATTAGCGCCACAGGAAGAGCCAATGTGGGCGTTGCGCAGTATGAAGACATGATACAAACTGACGCAACCATCAACCCCGGCAACAGCGGCGGACCTCTCGTCAATATACGAGGAGAGATTATCGGTATTAACACCGCTATATTTACCAGAAGCGGCGGTTATCAAGGTATCGGATTCGCCATCCCTGTCAATATGGTAAAAACCATTATGAAAGACCTCGTAGAAAAAGGCAAGGTCTCCAGAGGCTGGCTGGGAGTCGTAATCCAGGATATTACCCCTGACCTTGCGAAGTCGTTTAATGTCACGGTAACAGAAGGCGTCCTTGTAAGCGAGATACAGGAAAATTCTCCGGCAAAAGAGGCTGGCTTTGAACGCGGCGATATTGTGACTGAATATGACGGGAAAGCCATCCGGGACGTCAATCACCTTCGTAATGTCGTCGCACAAACGGAAATTGGCAAAAAAGTAAAGGCCAAAGTCCTGAGAGAGGGTAAAGAGAAGGAATTAACAATCAAGATCGGCGAACAACCAGCCGATTTATTCGCCGCAGCGCCTGGCGCAGTTCCATCCGGGAAAGACCTCGGAATGACCTTACAAAATCTTACAAAAGAACTTGCAAAGAGTCTTGGCATAGAAGAAGATAGTGGAGTAATCGTCTCGGAGGTTCAACCTGGCAGTCCTGCCGCTATGTCTGATATAAGAGAAGGCGACCTTATTAAAGATGTAAACCGGAAGAAAGTCAGCAATGTAGCGGAATTCAAAAAGGCATTAAGTGAAGGAGATAAAGAAAAAGGTATCCTCATGCTTGTAAAGCGAGGCGAGTTTTCCAGATACGTAATCATCAAGACAACAAAGGAAAAATAAGAAAATTAAATAATATAAACCTGCAAAATAAAAATCCCCCTTTCCCAAGATGGGAAAAGGGGGATTTTTATTATCCTTTTCACCTGTAATTGTCATTTCGACCCCTTCGTATTTGTCATTCTGAACGAAGTGAAGAATCTTTTTTACTCAGGGCAAACTCCGGGAGAAATCTTGAAGATTCCTCGCTCCGCTCGGAATGACAGCCGAAGGGGAGATTTCATCCCCCTTTGTGACCGAAGGTCATGGATGTTTCATAAATGTCTCGTGCGGCTTATGCCCTTGCCGATATCCTGGCAGTTGGTTCCTGTACCTTTGTCTCCCTTCCGTAAGGAGATATTTCTCTCAATCTTCTGATAATAGGCGGAAGATGCTCGATTATGCAATCAACATCCTCCATGGTGTTGTACCGGCTTAAACTCAGTCTTACAGAACCGTGCACCGCTGTAAAAGGTACGCCCATAGCCCTGAGTACATGAGAAGGTTCCAAAGAACCTGAGGTGCAGGCGGAACCTGAGGAGGCACAGATTCCTTTCTCATTTAAGAGTAATAAAATGGCCTCTCCTTCCACATATTCAAAGCTCATATTGGTGGTGTTTGGAAGGCGCTGTGTTTTATGTCCATTCACTCTGGGATCCGGCGCTTTTTTCAGTATTTCATTCTCCAGTTTATCCCTCATTTGTTTTACCCGTGTAGTTTCCTCGTTCATGAATTTCTTTGCCAGTTCGCATGCCTTGCCAAGCCCGATAATTGACGGAACGTTTTCCGTGCCGCCGCGGCGATTCTTTTCCTGATGCCCGCCGATAACAAAAGGCGAAAACGTAATGCCTTTTCTGACAAACAATGCGCCTACTCCTTTAGGAGCATGCAATTTATGCCCGGAGAGAGTCAATAAATCAATAGTACTTTTTGAAAGATTTAATGGTATTTTCCCTACAGCCTGAACTGCATCAGTATGCAAAATAGAACCTTTTTGTTTCACAATAGCGCCAATCTCCTCGATAGGGAATATCACGCCCGTCTCATTGTTTGCATACATAATCGATACAATCGCCGTATCTTCTCTTACAGCATCGGCTAATTCGCTGAGGTTAAGCATGCCGTTGCTGTCCACGCCAAGCTCCGTTACGTGATAACCACTTTGAGCTAAATACTTGCCTAAATTATAAACGGCAGGATGTTCTACCCTTGAAGTTACAATGTGCCTCTTGTGCGGGTTTGCCCGAAGTATTCCCCAAATCGCCGCATTGTCACTTTCCGTGCCGCAGCTTGTAAACACAATCTCTGAAGGGTCGGCGCCGAGGATGTCCGCCACCTGCTGTCGTGCATTATCAATTTTTCTGGCTACCTGACCGCCGAAGGAATGCATGCTCGATGGATTGCCATAATATTCCGTAAAATAAGGCAGCATAGCCTCTACAACTTCAGGCGCCACCATCGTTGTAGCATTGTTATCCGTATACACAACCTTCACGAAGACACCTCCTCTACGATAATTGTATTTGCCACAAATTCCTGCAGTTTCGCCTCAACGGTAGATTTTAACGTAACCTTCGAACTGGGACACTCCACGCAACTACCCCGCAAAGAAACCATGACCCGGTCGCCATCTATATCAATCAGTTCTATATCGCCTCCGTCAGACTGGAGGGCGGGCCGGATATCTCTTTCTATAGTCTCCTGTATCAATTTCATCTTCTGAATATTTGTCAATTTTTTAACGGGCTTCCTGGCGCTTTCGATCATTGCCTTTTCTTTTTCCTTCTGCCACACCTCGTCTATGATTGCCTGGATTTGAGGATGACATGAACGGCACCCGCCGCCTGCCTTACAGTAATTTGTAACTTGCTCAATCGTAGTCAATTTATGCTCTCTGACTTCGTGAGCAATTTTATTATCTGTTACGCCAAAACACTTGCAGACAATCGTTCCTTCTTCTACGGGTTTTTCAATTTTTACACCACGATAATTGGCAATAGCCGCTTCCAGCGCTTCACGACCCATCACAGAACAATGCATCTTCTGCTCCGGCAACCCATCAAGATAATTTGCAATATCGTTATCGGTAATCTTTGCCGCCTCCTCCAGCGTCTTTCCTCTAACCATCTCGGTCAAAGCGCTCGCAGAGGCAATGGCGCTTCCACACCCGAACGTCTTGAATTTTACATCCGCAATATGACCGGATTTATCCAGTTTTAGCATCAACTTTAGCGCGTCCCCGCAGGCCAAACTGCCCACCTCGCCTACGGCATCCGGATTTTCAATTTCGCCGACATTTCTGGGGCGAAAAAAATGATCTTTAACCTTATCAGAATAATCCCACACTGCTTATTCCTTTCCTAATGAAATTTGTCGTAACAATTGTATTATAAATATATTCTTTTATATCCTGAATGTCAAGTAAGGACACAGTGTACCGTGTCCCTACAATGATTATGTACAGAATTGTTAACAGAGAAGCCCCTTTCGTATAAATTTATATCTTTTTATTAAACTAATTACCACTCATGCCGATAATAAATACATAACGCAATGCGTGTAAATGCAAACAACATTAATTTCTTAACTACTTCACTGTCAATTGTAATACCCAAGGAAGGGATAATCATGAATAAAAAATTTTTAGAATCCATTGGCGTTAGCGGAATAGACTTTACGAAATATCCTGTGGAACATCTGCCTCGAATACTTCATCTCAGTATGATTATTAAAAATACCTGTTTCTGGATGAATGATGCCGTTGTCCCTTACCGTCTGTTATCCACAGAAGAACAGACAAAAATCCTTGAAGAGTACGTCCAATGCATCATCGCCTTTCAATTTAAAGAAACCTAACAAGCCGCTCCCTCCGTTTAAATCAGGCACGGACAAACTCGTTTGTCCATGCCGCCCTTGCCGCATAAATAAAAAGAACTTTCCTATACAATCAAGATAAAAAATTCCACCCCTATAATCCCATTCCAGGAGGGGATTATACAATTCCCCTCTCGGGAGGGGTTAGGGGTGGTTAAAAACGTCTTTGCATCCCCCGGCCCCCAAAGGCAGCCTAATTTAACTCCAGACTAAAGAATACTTGACACATAGCGGTGCGGGTCTTATAATCCGAACATACCTGAAATTGAAGGATTGGAACATAAAATACAAGGCTTTGAGGATGCTTATGAACATCAATATCAAAATAGGAACTGCTGAGAAAGAATCTGCAGAAATGCTGGTTTTCTACTTATACGAAGATTTAAAAACAGTTGAAGGCGCGCTTGCCTTCTGTGATAACGCATTAAACAATACCATTACTGAACTAATTAAAAAAAAGGAATTTGTTGCTAAACTCAATAAAACAATTACCCTTCCAACTTACGGAAAAATCCCGGCAAAACGTATCATGCTGGCAGGCCTGGGAAAGAAAAAAGATGTAACGCCCGATAAAGTAAGACAGGCTGCCGGTACTACCGCAACCATTACCCGCGACATGGGCATTGGCGAAGTTACCGGCGTAATAGATTCCATTAATATACCTGATTCTTCATCAAAAGAATGGTATCAGGCCTATATTGAGGGATTTTTGCTTGCCCTGTATAAATTTCAGAAATATAAAAATGTGTCCTCTGAAGAACAGAAAGAACTTAAAGAGCTTACACTCCTTTTATCCAAAAAAGAGGCATTTAAGTCTGCAAACGAGGCTGTAAGGCACGGCCAAATTATTGCAGACGCCGTCTGTTTTACCCGCGACCTTATCAATACCCCCGCACAGGATAAAACTCCCGCCATTTTAGCCGAGACGGCTAAAAAACTGGCCAAAGAACCCGGCATTCTATGTAAAATATTATCTAGCCCGGAACTTAAAAAACTTGGGATGGGCGGTATTCTGGGTGTTTCACAAGGCAGCGCCCAACCACCGAAATTTATCATACTCGAATACAATGGCCGTGCTAAAAACCAGGATACGATTGTATTTGTCGGAAAAGGACTCACCTTTGATTCCGGCGGAATATGCCTGAAACAGGCAAAAGATATGGACCAAATGAAGAGTGATATGTCCGGAGGCGCTGCCGTGCTGGGCGCCATTAAGGCTATATCTAAAATGAAATTACCTCAACATATAGTAGGTCTTATACCCTGCACCGAAAACATGCCCAGCGGTTCGGCAATCAAACCCGGCGACATTATTAGATTCCATTCCGGGAAGACCGCCGAGGTCGCAAATACCGATGCAGAAGGCCGTTTAATTCTTGCCGACGCCCTGGGTTTTGCAGAAAAATACAAACCCAGCGCTGTGATTGACCTTGCCACCCTTACAGGGTCTTGCGTGGTAGCATTAGGCACTGCCGCCTCGGGTATGATGGGAAACAACGAAGAATTGAAAAAAAGGGTCAAAACTGCCGGCGAAAAAACCTGGGAAAGGGTTTGGGAACTTCCCCTCTGGGATGATTATCAGGAGCAAATCAAGAGCGATATTGCAGACATCAAAAACATTGGAGGCCCTCATGCAGGGGCTATAACTGCCGCCTGTTTCTTAAGCAGGTTCGCAGAAAAATATCCCTGGGTTCATCTCGATATCGCAGGCACTTCGTGGTGCGAGAAAAATAATGCTTATCTCCAGAAAGGCGCTTCCGGCGTTGGAGTTCGACTGCTCGTACAATTAGTTCAAAATTGGATTCGATTCCCATAGTATCTTTAAAAATACATTTTTACATTTAGCGAAAATATTGTAAGTAGTGGCAAGGCGCGCCTTGCCACTACGTTTTTCCGATTCATTCGGGTTAGGAATATCCCCCTTTTAATCCATGTCCTGACTAAAACATTACAACTACCCATTTTTATACGTACACCTGTAGAGACAGGTTTTAAACCCGTCTCTACCTAATATCTGCAATAATGACGATAGAAAACAATGCAAATAATGTTATCGCTATCCGCGGCGCCAGAAGTCACAATTTAAAAGGGATCAACATTGATATCCCGCGTGACCGGCTCACTGTTATTACCGGCGTCAGCGGGTCAGGAAAATCATCCCTTGCATTCGATACAATCTATGCAGAAGGTCAGCGCCGCTATATTGAAAGCCTCTCCTCCTACGCACGACAATTCCTGGACCAAATAGAGAAACCCGACGTGGAACACATCGAGGGACTCCCGCCCACTATTGCCATTGAACAACGCACCTGCCCGCCCAGCCCGCGCTCGACGGTAGCAACCGTCACCGAAATTTACGACTATTTGCGCCTCTTATATGCAAAGATCGGCGCCCCTTCTTGTTATCATTGTAAATGTGTCATTTCCCGCCAAACCATAGACCAGATGGTGCAAAAAATTATGGAATTCCCCCAAAAAACCAGGATTATGCTCCTTGCCCCGCTTGTCAAAGGCAAAAAAGGTGAGCATCGGGAAATATTCCAATCAATATTACAAAAGGGATTTGTACGCGCCCGTGTTGACAATACCATTATTGATCTCAAAACCGTTCCAAAATTAGCGCGATATAAGACCCATGAAATAGACGTGATTGTGGACCGACTAGTCATAAAGGAGGACGTCCGGACGCGCCTTTACGATTCCATTGAAACCTGCCTGGAATTGGGAGAAGGAGTTATGCTGGTAAGCCAGGAGATTGTAGAGACAGGTTTTAAACCTGTCTCTACAGACCATATCCTCAGCGAACGATATGCCTGCCCAAAATGCGGAAGGGGCTATGAAGAACTGACGCCCCGCATGTTTTCATTTAACAGTCCTTATGGCGCATGCCCTGGTTGTGACGGACTTGGAAACACCTTTGATTTCGACCCGGAGCTGATTGTCCCTGACAAACACCTCAGCATCAAAGGAGGCGCCATTGATGCATGGCAAAACTGGGGATCTTTAACCCAAACTCACTATGATAACCAGATCAAGATATTTTCAAAAATATTTTCTATCTCCCTGAACACTCCTTTTATAAAACTATCCGGAGAAACTGCCGACGCCCTGCTCTTTGGCACAGAGGACTTTGAAGGAGTTATCCCCAATCTCAAACGTATTTATGAAAAAACTACCAGCGAACGTATACTGATCCGTCTTATCAGTTATATGAGTTACAGAACCTGCACCGCTTGCAAAGGAGCCAGACTACGGCCTGAGTCCCTTTCGGTTAAAATCGAACACAAATCCATTCATGAAATACTGGATCTGACAATAGAAGACGCCCTGCAGTTTTTCAAAAACCTGAAATTAGACGGCCAACAGGCAATTGTTTCGAAACAAATCCTGAAGGAAATTCAGAGCAGGCTTTGCTTTATGATAGCTGTCGGATTACACTATTTAACCCTGGGACGCAGCAGCGACACTCTTTCCGGAGGTGAAGCGCAAAGGACACAGCTTGCCAAACAAGTGGGCTCCGGACTTGTCGGGATTTGTTATGTGCTGGATGAACCCACAATAGGGCTTCATCCAAGGGACAACGAACGTCTTCTGAAAACCTTAATCACGTTACGAAACAACGGAAACACGGTCATCCTGGTGGAACACGATGAATATACCATCCGCCACGCAGACCATATCATCGATCTTGGCCCTGGCGCAGGCGAACTGGGCGGCAGCGTTGTCGCCCACGGCGCGCCAAAAGAAATCGCCAACAACCCTAATTCGTTAACCGGACAATACCTCAGCCAGGCGCTTAAAATCGAACCTCCCATAAAAAGAAGAGACATTTATCTGAAAAACTCTATCGAAATACGTGGTGCGCGCGCGCATAACCTCAAGTCCATCAATGTAAAAATCCCTTTAAAAACCTTTTGCTGCGTTACCGGCGTATCCGGCTCAGGAAAAAGCACACTGGTCAACGACATCCTGCATCGCTCACTTGCCAGGTCGCTGTATGGCAGTCACGAACCTCCCGGAGAACACGACAAAATCCTCGGTATCGAACGTGTCGACAAAGTTATAGAAGTTGATCAATCGCCCATCGGACGCACTCCGCGTTCAAATCCCGCCACTTACACCAGGGCATTCGACCTGATCCGTTCTCTCTTCGCACAAACGCAGGAGGCAAAGATCCGCGGCTATACGGCGGGAAGATATAGCTTCAATATCAGCGGCGGCCGATGTGAGGCATGCAAAGGACAAGGGACCAAAAAAGTGGAAATGCATTTTTTACCGGATATGTACGTCATGTGCGAAGAATGTAAGGGAAAAAAATATAACAAGGCGACACTGGAAGTTACTTACAAGGATAAAAGCATCTCGGACGCCCTGGATATGTACGTTGAAGACGCACACCGGTTTTTCAAAAATATACCAAAAATCGAACGTATTTTAAAAACACTCGCAGACGTCGGGTTGGGATACGTTAAACTGGGGCAGCCCAGCACCTCATTATCAGGCGGAGAGGCGCAGCGAATCAAACTCGCCACGGAGCTATCCAAACAGGCAACCGGGAAAACACTGTATATCCTGGATGAACCTACCACAGGGCTGCATTTTGCCGATATACAACAACTTCTAAAAATTTTACACCGGTTAGTCGATCTGGGCAATACCGTATTGGTTATAGAACATAACCTGGAGGTCATCAAAACGGCGGATTACATCATTGATTTAGGTCCGGAGGGCGGGATAAAGGGCGGCGAAGTTGTGGCTGCCGGGACACCCGAACAAATTGCAGAAATCGACCGATCCTATACCGGCAGGTTTCCCACAAAAGTTTTGTCCCCCTCTTTACAGCTTCTCTCATGATCTCGCTGGAATCCTTGTGACCCAGGATAAGCCGCCGTATGGCGTCGTCCACATACAAAAACTCCGCAATGCATTTCCTGCCTTTAAAACCTGTATTATTACATTCGTCACAGCCCCTGGGTCTGTATAAGGGTTCTCCTTCTTTTAGCCTTGTCGTTTGGCGTACGTCCGCTTCCGGCACATACGCCTCGCGGCACTTTGCGCACAGCTTTCGCACTAACCGCTGCGCCAGGACGCCGATTATACACGAAGAAATCAGATAATCCTCCATCCCCATATCCATCAAACGGGTAAAGGCCGATCCGGAATCGTTTGTGTGGAGCGTAGAAAAAACAAGATGCCCTGTCAAAGCGGCCTGTATGGCAATTGTAGCCGTTTCCCTATCCCGGATTTCACCGATGAGAATGACGTCCGGGTCGTGCCGCAAAATAGAACGCAACCCTGAAGCAAATGTCAAATCAATCTGTGGATTTACCTGTATCTGATTCACACCCTCCATACTATATTCGACAGGGTCTTCCACCGTTACAATCTTTATCTCCGGTGAAATTATTTCCTTGAGCACGGCGTACAGAGTCGTCGCCTTGCCGCTTCCTGTTGGCCCTGTCACAAGCAGCATGCCCTCCGGCTTATTTACCATACGTCGAAACTTTACCAAAAATTCCTGGTTGAATCCCAGTTTTTCCAGGTCGAGCATAACCGCCGTCCGGTCCAAAATCCTCATTACCACGCCCTCGCCGTGGCTCATCGGGATAATGGAGACCCTTAAATCCACCTCTTTGCCCGCCACCTTCATCTTGATGCGCCCGTCCTGAGGCAGCCGCTTTTCGGCGATATTCAGCTTAGCCAGGATTTTAATACGTGAAATAATGGCATTATAAATTTCACGTGGCGGCGGTGTAAGTTCCCTCAAAACGCCATCTACCCTATATCTTAATCGTGCATGCCTTTCAAAAACCTCCAGATGTATATCGCTTGCCCCGACCTCGATTGCCTTTGTCAATACGCTGTTTACAAGGCGTATGACGGGCGCCTCGGAGGCCATATCCCGCAACTGCTCAACGTCTTCCATTACCTCAATACTGGAGGTAACTGTATCCTCTTCTTTAATCTCGCCCTCATACAATATCTCAAGAGATGCCAGGATGTCTTTCTCGCAGCCTGCATATACTTCTATTTGTTTATTCGTGGCTGATGCAATAGTCTCTACCAGCAGTGAATCCTGAGGGTCTGCAAGGGCGACATCCAACATACCATCGTATGCCCTGAGCGGAAGTACGCGATTTGACACAAAGAATATTTTAGGGATACCCTCTATCAATGGATACCGGTCATCCTTTTTCTTCTCCCAAACTGGTATCTGGAGCAGTTTGCCGTAGGCAAGCCTGAGGTCTTCCTCAGAGACTGTCCCCAAATCAATCAGGATGCGCCCCAGTTTCTGGCCTGTCTGCCTCTGTACCTCATTGGCGCGGTCCAAGTCAGCCCGGGTCACCTTGCCAATTTCCAGTAACACGTCGCCTATATTGTAAGTAGCTGTTTGATCCATAATTTTCAAGAGGCTAGAAACCAGAAACAAGATGCAGGAATCCTTTTTTCTTGCTTCGCGCCTCATGCTTCTTGCCTCCGCCTTTCTAATAATTACTATTCCCAGCTTAACACATCCTTATCCTCGCCGTCTCCTCCGGAATTACCATCTGCACCATATGAAACAATATCATAATCCCCATGCTCACCCGGATAGGTATAAACATAATTATTCCCCCAGGGGTCTTTTGGGATGAACTTCTTCTTTAGATAGGAACCCTTCCAATTAGTAATCCCCTGCGGCTGCGTTACAAGCGCCTCCAAGCCCTGTTCCTGTGTGGGATACTTCGTGGTATCGAGTTTATACATTTCAAGGGCGCTGGAAAAGCCCTCGATTTGCTGTTTTGCCACCGTTTGACGGGATTCGCCTACCCGCCCGATCATCTTTGGCCCGATCAGTGCGGCAAGCAACCCAATAATAATCATCACGATCAACAATTCCAGCAACGTAAATCCGTCCCTTCTTGACAGTTTTAATCTCAGCCTTTTTTCCATTTCTGCATTACTCCAATTAGATTGGGCTGCCTATGGCAGCAACTTTTTATATATACACGGCAAATGCCATTAAAACAACCCCCTTTATTAAGGGGGATTTCCTCAAGCCCCCCTTAACAAAGGGG
>JACPHJ010000048.1:1243-2375 GCA_016188675.1 Planctomycetota bacterium | reverse complement strand
ATATTAAACCACGGCGTTACCCAGATATATTTCACATGGAATACCAGTCTCAGAAATACCTTTATTGGCAGAGCAAGCATGGATAAGAAAAGAAACGCTACAATAGAATATTTAAGAATACCGAGTTTTTCTAATATCGTGCTTTTTCCCGCCTTCATAAAACGGTACGGAATATTCATACCAATGAAGAAGTATCCAATCACAACAGCGCCACCTACAATAAAGCCCAGGAACGATTTTGAGTTAATGCCAACGAAGCTGGTCAGATCGTAATTGATTTCGGCTGCGATCCGATGAGGATCCCATTCCTGCCACGGCCAGAACCAAAGCCAGCCAGGCCCGCGCATGAAGACGCCCACAATAATCAGCAATAGCCATAAAATATGAAAACCAAAGCAAAAGGTGAGCATGGCAAACTTCCGTTCCTTCAAGGTATAATATCCGTTGCCTTTTGGGTTAAAATCTACGTAGGGTATGGCCATCAATCCTATGATAATAAGCATAGGAAAAACGACCCCTGCGATCCATGGATCGAAATAAACAAGCATTTCCTGCAGCCCCAGGAAATACCACGGCGCCTTTGCTGGATTCGGGGTCATGGTAGAATCTGAAAGCTCCTCCAGCGGGGCGTCAAGGAGGATAGACCAGACGATGAGGATGATGGTACAAATGATTGCCGCCAGAAATTCTTTTCTTATCAGATACGGCCATGTTGGTATTTCGCCTTCGGATATTTCTACGTCCTTTTCCTTGGCAAGTGAAGGGCCTTTAATAAAGGCAAGCGCCCTATATCTGCCTTTTTCTTTATGTTTTTCCGCCTTATTATCCTTTTTTTCCATTTTTATTTTGCCACGAAGCCACGAAGGCACCAAGTTAAAAATTTAGCCACGAATTTACACGAATAAGCACGAATGCCCCGCTGGTTCAGGCTTGCAGCCTGAACCGAAACATTTTGGTTCAATCGTTCGACTGAGCACTTACGACGAAGTCTACAAGATAGAACCAACAAAGACCAGCAAAGTTAAAAAAATTTCTGTGTAATTTCCGTGAATATCCGTGGTGAATTGTCACTATTCTTCCGAATAAGCAAAACGTTTCATCGTGATAGCGTTTACCGGGCAGCGCTTAACGC
>JACPHJ010000048.1:0-1182 GCA_016188675.1 Planctomycetota bacterium | reverse complement strand
CCGCACAGCACGCATTTTTCGTCAATAAATATATTAAAATGGCAGAGCAGACAGCGCCCCGCTTCCTTGAAAGTATTTTCCTTGGAAAGACCCATCTCTACCTCTGCGTTCAGGCTACACCTTTCTTTCATCGGAAGGGCATCGTGGCTTTGCCTGGGTGTTGCCTCATAATCGGGCATTCTACCGACAGGGGCTTGATCCTTATAATAAAATCTATAGCCTTGCTTTTCCTGTCCCGTTAAAAATTTGTGTATCGACCTTGCTGCCTTTCTGCCGTCTGCGATTACCTCAATGACGTTCCGGGGACCTGTTACGCAATCTCCTCCCGCAAATACGCCCTTTCTGAGAGTCATAAAACTTTCCGGGTCTATAACGGGCATTCCCCAGCGATTAACCTTTATTCCAAACCTTTCTGACAGAAATCCTATATCTGGTGATTGTCCAATAGCCGCTATGACCGTGTCTACAGGCAGTGTGAAATTGCTTCCTTCAATGGGTATAGGGCGCCTGCGACCTTTATCATCCGGCTCTCCGAGTTTGTTTTTTATGCACTCCAGATGTGTTACCTGCCGGTCATGTCCCCCAAGGATCCTTACAGGAGAAGTTAAGTAGTGTATTTTTATGCCTTCTTCCTCCGCCATGCTTACTTCTATTTCACCTGCAGGCATCTCTCCCAGAGTCCGGCGATAAATGATAGAAACATCTTTTGCGCACAATCTCAATGACGAACGTGCACAGTCTATAGCGGTAAACCCGCCTCCAATGACTGCTACTTTTTCTGGGACGTCTTTTATTAAGCCAAGATTCGTATTTTTCATAAAGGCAACACCGTGCATTACCCCCATCAGGTCTTCACCGGGGATATCAAGCATCTGCGATTTATGAGCGCCTGCGGCAATGTATAGAGCGTCATATCCCCTTAATAAATCGTCAAACTTATCATGCGTGTCTATAGGATTGTTTAAGCG
This sequence comes from Planctomycetota bacterium, assembly GCA_016188675.1. GTDB lineage: Bacteria > Planctomycetota > Brocadiia > Brocadiales > Brocadiaceae > Wunengus. The sequence goes on along the minus strand of JACPHJ010000048.1, from coordinate 214 downwards.
GATGTCAACCCCAAGTTCCTTTATCCAGTTTACGGCATCCTCTATCTTTTCGCGAGGGAGTCTATAAGGGGGGATACCCACGCTTAACATGCCGCCAGCGACCGAAAGGGACTCATAAACAACAATGTCGTGTCCCTTAAATGCCAGATCGTTTGCTGCTGCAAGACCAGATGGTCCGGAACCAATTATCGCGACACGTTTCCCCGTTTTTTCT
>JACPHJ010000012.1 GCA_016188675.1 Planctomycetota bacterium | reverse complement strand
CTATGCCCTGACTGATTGCATATGTACAACGTCCCGCCATCCGGCGACGTCGTTATAAAAAACGGCCCCGGCAGGTCCGTCTTCACATGCGTACCCTGGATAAAACCAGCGCTCGCTACCCCCCCTACTACCAACGACACCCCTACCACCAACGCACCTATCAATCCCTTCCCTTTCATCGCTTCTCCTTTACCTCCTAGTTACTAAAGTAAATAACTAAACTAGTAAAATAAACTTATTTAGATACATGTGGACAAGTACCAGACTTTGTACAAATTACCTCAAGAGGTACGCCACAGGTTTCGCAGTCACCGGCTTTTTCAACTTGCGGTGCATACCTTCCCTTTATCGTTGTGAAACCTTTACCTGGCTCTGGTGTTTCCTTGCTACACTTTGGGCACTTGAATAAAGTTCTAGCCCAAATTTTTTTGCTTGTAATATCATCACCGCATTCATCACAAGCGCCTGGTGCTGGCAAGCACACACCGTACTTTTTGCAGTTGGTATTAACACAGCTATAAGCTATTTTCTGACATGCCCAGCAGGTTGGTAAATCAGTATGTGTTTTGTCTCCTGCTGCGCGATGTTTAGCAAAATCCCAGATATAGCCGATTTCTGAACACTCGTTAAACTCCCTAACATCCTTACAAGCATCGCACCAATAGGCCTCCAAAATCTGCCTCTTGTCACATGGTTTATCCCATGCTGCAAATACGGATTGAGTTAAAAGAGCAAACGCACTAAAAATACCCACTACACCAAAAATACTCTTCTTCATAACCTATTCACCCCCTTTCATAACCATTAGTAAAATGAACAATTTAAAGGCACATCCATATTTTAGAACGCTATAAAGCGTGAGCACAATTTGTACCAAAATATTTTAGGCACAATAATTTCACACAACATATGTTTATATGACAATTTACAGTATTAAAACACTTATTTCAGTCGATTTAATGAACAAAATTAAGGTTGTAATCCGCCACTACTAATTTCCTAATCATCTTTATACAAAAAATTTCGGGAATTCCCATTGTAAAAAAGGAGAATTGCAACGTCTAATTTACTAAACCATATTTCTGTAATCTATATCGAAATGTTCCTCTTGTTAACCCTAACAATTTAGCCGCTTTTGTTTTATTATTTTTACTTTTTTCCAGTGCTTGCGTAACTAATTGTTTTTCTAAAGCATCTAGCGACAAACCATTTGGTGGAATAACAAATTGTGAAGATGTAGTATCCGTAATGTTTAAATCTCTTTCTATGATATTTGAACTCCTTACTATAGAAACTGGCAAATGCTCTGTTGTTATGACATTCCCTTTACATAATATTACGGCACGTTCAATAACATTTTGTAATTCTCTAACATTCCCTTCCCATTTATGCAACATAAACAATTTTTCAACATCTTTACTCAACGATATTGGAGATTTTCCCATTTTGGTCGAAAATTTTTTCAAAAAATGTTTACTTAAAGGTATGATATCTTCTATTCTTTCTCTTAGTGGTGGTAACATGATGGGAAATACACTGATTCTGTAATACAAATCCTCCCTAAATCTTCCTGATTTTACCATATCTTCAAGATTTTTATTAGTAGCACAAATAATTCTAACATCAACTTTTATTGTTTCAGTGCCTCCCAAGCGTTCTAATTCTTTAGCTTCAACCACTCGTAATACCTTTGCCTGAATTGCGGCACTCATTTCAGATATTTCATCCAGAAATAATGTACCGGCTGCAGCTAATTCAAAACGGCCTTTTTTTGTTTTTTCTGCGCTGGTAAAGGCTCCTTTTTCATAACCAAACAATTCACTTTCCAGTAAATTTTCAGGTATTGCAGCACAATTTAGAACTATAAGCGGACCACCTGCCCTATTGCTATTATAATGAAGGGCACGAGCTATCAACTCTTTCCCAGTGCCGCTTTCTCCAGTTATAAGCACAGTCGAATCAGTTTTAGACACATCTCCGACTAACCTTAAAGCCTCAAATACCTGTGGTGAATTGCCAATAATATTTTCAAAATTGTACTGAGATTCGAGTGCCTGGCGTAGATATTTGTTTTCAATTGTCAATGAGCTCATCTTCAGGGCTCTCTTTACGGCAAGTTTAAGAATGTCATTCTCGAAAGGCGTGGTAAGATAATCAAAAACACCTTCCTTCATGACATCTATAGCAGACACAACTGAACCGTAAGCGGTAAGAACAATTACTGGAATATCTGGCGACTTACATTTGATTGCTTTAAGAAAGTCTAATCTTCCGACTTCAGGCACTTTTAGATCTGTTATGAGTAGATGAAACCTTTCTTTCTCAAGATATTCTAAAGTTGTTACGCAATCGCTTACAGTAACAACTTTAGTATCTTTCATTTCATCAAATACCATTGCAAGCACTCTTCGCATGCGTTCTTCATCATCTGCAATTAAAACCCTGTAAGTCATCTTATACCATAAACAAAAAGCACTATCAGTACTTTCTCTAAACAAACTCAGACTTTACAGCAACAAATTGCCTGCTAGGATTATTTTAACAATCTAAATCAAATAGCCCAAACGAGAAGTGCAGAAAACATCAGGCCTACCATGATCAGCCCTGTAATCAAAATTGGAACTGCAAACAACCTGGTTAGAAAACTTACAAACAAAGAAGGTGGGGCAATTTTATAATTATCCAATTGTCGTTGATTTTCGAGCCTTTTATACTGGTTCAAACGCTCGTGTTTAAATTCTTCCTCAGTTATCCTTCCGGTAAAAATAGCCTCGTCAACAGGCATTTTTTCTGGAAGTAAATGCGTATGGAAAAAATGAATTGTAAAGATAAAGCCCGCGGCAAGAATGGCTTCATACCTATGAACAATTAAAGCTATGCTGGGAAGATCAATTATTCCAGAGAGAGAAACCGGGATAATTTTAGTAAATTGCACTGGGAACCATAATATTAACCCTGTAATCGCCATCACAAGAGTTCCCCACATAAGGGATAAATATTCAAACTTTTCCCAATAAATCCAGCAATCGAAGTTGGGCCGTTTCCCAATACCGAGAAACCATTTAATGTCACCAATTATGTCAAAGATATCCCTCGGCTGAATAAGAAGAGAATTTGGTCCCCAAAAATAACCCTTTTTCTTTTGTACGGAAATACTAAAAAAAAGAAATATAAAGTGTATAAAGGCAGCAAAAAAAGTTATAAGGGCACAAATACGATGAATATAACCAGCGGTTGGATACCCGCCGAATAATTCATAAAGCCATCTTGCCCAACCGTAACCTCTAAAAGCTAAAGGCATCCCTGTTAAAACAAGACCAAAAAAACTGATTATTATCAAAAAATGGCAAAATCTATGAAAAAGACGAAACCTTAAATAATTAGTGTTGCCCTTCATCACCATGCTCCTTTCTCCTGTATTCATCGCGAACTACTGCAAACCAACTTAGTAAGGAATGGAGTCCGAAAGATGAAAACGTAAACGCCAATATCCCCACATACATTACAAAAACAATACATAAAATCGTCTGTGGGTTTTTGATGACTTTTTTAAGATTTTCCGGATCACTTCGGGCACTTTTTATTGCAGCAAGTAAGGTTTTATAATATTTAATATTCTTAATCTGCGGATGCTCAACATGCCTAACAAAGCTTGCATTGGCATTAGCATGACAGCTACCACATGTTTCTAAAATTCTTTCTTTCCCAACTTTTGATTCAGGATCTGATGAATTCAATATTTTATGTTTACCGTGACAATCAAAACACACAGGCACATCAGTTGTCGTGTGACCCAACGTCGCAACTTGACCATGAGCATTATTTTTATAACTATTTAAATAATCCTTGTGGCATGAACCGCAAGCATCGATCGTTAGCTTTCTATGAAGAGGATCGGTACCCCTAGGCACATCCCTAGGTGACTTTTCACCCAAAGGAGTGTAATGATATGATAAACCAGCATGACAGTCCTTGCATGTTGGCACATCTTTGTTATTCTCTTTCATCAACTTAACATGGGCGCTTTGCAGATAATCTTCGGCAGGTTCATCGTGACAGAAGGTGATACAATCTACTGGTTTTAGATTTGGCTTGTGACCTTCCGTTACATCCTTACCGTCCAAATCCTGGTGACAGTCGATACAGAAAAAGTCTTCACCACCATGCGCTGATGCCTTAAAAGTCTCCTCGTTAATCAACATCGAAGATACTTTAATTTCACCTGTTACTGGGTCTATTTTAGCCTTTTCCGAAACCTTTAATTTATCAGGTTTTGTATGACACTCAATGCAGGGACCATTATCGCCTGCAAATAACAATGCAGGCGATAATGTAAAAATAGCCACACAAATTGCTAACAGCGCTGATAATTCAAGTTTCTTTATGCCCAATACCACTTCTGCCATTAAACTTATTCTTTGTTTATAAACCATCTACGGAATCCTCCTCAGCTATAACTCTTAAGGCTAAAGAGTTATTCCTTTTTCTTTGGTTTTAATGGTGAATTAAGAATTTCATCTTTTGGTAATAACGCAGCCCACTTCTTCTTATCATCAGGAGACATCTTCTTTATCACATCATCAACTTCGTCATTGTCACGGTGATCATCTTTCTTAAAAGCGTCTTTATAATCCATTACTTTATCTGTTTTTGGGCACTTATTTTTATCATCCTTACTTTCCCAATGACATTTCAGGCATTGTTCCTTCACAGTTGCAGGACCATTGATTCCCGCTACGATCAAACCGGCATCGTATTGCACTTTCCGTGCCGTAAGTGGGTCTTTCTTCAATAATTCTTTAAACGCATCTTTACCCTTACCTGAATAGTTCTCTTTTAATTTTTTATACTCTGAACCTGCGCCATGACAGGCCTCGCATTGCACATTAGGCAAATATTTTTTGCCAGCCTCTGCGATTTTCTCACCAAACGCAGTCGCATGGCATTTCAAACAATCTGGATTTTCAGCATCCGGGGTTCCTTTTAACCTTTTTTCCCAAGTATTGGAATGTAATCTTTCTTTATATTCTTCTCCCTCATAACATCCCTTACCCATGTGACATTTACAGCCGCTGTTGCCTGTAAACTCCGCACCAATAGCATTGTTAGAGAGGGAAAACCCCAATGAACAAACGGAAACTACTATACCTCCCATCAAAAAGCTTACCATCCTACCACCGAACATTTAAAATCTCCTTTCCCGTATCAAGAAAATAAATAACATTTACAAAACAAACTATTTGCTAAAACTAGCCTTTTTTCGTCAAAAATACTTATAATTTACATCTAATTTGATGTCCTATCTTAAAATACTAGGTAACGCAAATTACACACATTAAAGTAAATATTCTAACTGTTTGTTGACTGAGAATGTTTTGTGCCAATCATTAAGAGCACATAAGTTAGCATGCTTTTTAAATGGTGTCAAGAAAAAATTCTTTTAACAGAACCAAATTACTATCAGTTTTTTGATAAAAGATTTTCTACAAAATTTGTATTAATATTTCCATTCGCAAACTGTGGATGTGCAATTAATTCTAAACTCAACGGAATGGTAGTTTTAATACCCTCAATAACATATTCACTTAAAGCCCTTCTCATGCAAGCAATCGCTTCTTCCCTTGTTTTTTGGTAAACGATCAGCTTTGATATTAATGAATCATAATATGGAGGTATCTCATAACCAGCATGCACATGCGAATCAACCCTTACACCCCTTCCGCCTGGGTGATAGTATGTTGTGATCTTTCCAGGTTGAGGCCTAAACCCATTGTAAGGATCCTCTGCATAAACCCGGCATTCTATTGCCACGCCCTGATTATGAATTTTTTTCTGTTTTATATTCAATCTTTCCCCATAGGCAGTCCTTATTTGCTGCTTTACCAAATCGATGCCGGTCACCATTTCCGTAACAGGATGTTCAACCTGCAAACGTGTATTTACTTCTATGAAATAAAAATTACCCTGTTTATCCAACAAAAACTCAACGGTACCTGCATTTGTATAATTCACAGCCTTTGCAATCTTGATTGCAGATTTACATATTTCTTCTCGCAAACGGTCGGATATTAGAGGAGAAGGAGACTCTTCGATGAGCTTCTGATGCCTGCGCTGCAAGGTACAATCTCTTTCCCCCAAGTGAATGATATTACCGTAATTATCCCCGAATATTTGAACCTCAACGTGGTGCGTATCTTCTATGTACTTTTCTATATATATAGAAGAATCTTTAAATGCAGCCTCTGCTTCACGTTGAGCAATTGCCAGTGAATTTACAAGGCTTATGTCGTTATGCGCCACACGCATTCCCCGCCCTCCTCCACCAGAAGAAGCCTTGATAATTACCGGATACCCAATCTTGTGTGCAACATCCAGTGCTTGTTGCTGACTTTTGATAACAGATTCACTACCGGGAACGACCGGGACTTTATTAGCAATGGCAAGCTTTCTTGCCTCAGTTTTATTTCCAACTTTTTTCAGTACTTCCGATTTGGGGCCTATAAATACAATATTAGAGGATTCACATACCTCAGCAAAATGGCCTACCTCTGACAAAAAACCATATCCAGGATGGATCGCTTCGATATCAGTTATCTCTGCCGCACTAATTATGCTGGGAATGTTCAGATAACTGCTTTCGGCATCGGCAGGACCGACACATACAGTAATATCTGCTTGTTTTAAGTATGCAGCATTTTCGTCAGCCTTTGAACATATTGCAACAGTTTCTATTCCCATTTCGCGACATGCCCTAATGATCCTTAAAGCAATCTCGCCTCTATTTGCAATCATTATCCTGGAAAACATAGTTCGTGGTAACCGTTAGTTATTACGCTCCATGAAAGAGACACTATTAAGTTGCTTCTGTTGATGGCTTGACACGAAATAGTGGTTGACCATATTCTATCGCCTCGCCATCGCTCACAATAACATCTACAATTTCACCTACAGTTTCAGCTTTCACTTCGTTCATTATTTTCATTGCTTCTATTATACAGACAACAGTCTCTTCATTTACAAAATCTCCCACATTAACACATGGATCTGCACCGGGAGCGCTGGCCCTGTAAAATGTTCCTACCATAGGCGAAATAATCTCTACTAAATTTTCACTTTCCTTTGTTACGGCGTGCGGTGAGGGTTCCTGATCTAATTTTGAAGGGTGGATTGAAGGGGCAGTTATTGGTGAGATTGCATGGGTGTACCCAATCTCGCTTTTTTTGAGTCTTATTTTATTTGCATCTTCCTGGATTTCAATCTCCGATAAGTCATTTTCATTCATAATCGAAATCAATTGCTTTACCTTGTCTATAATGCTCATTACAGTTTCCTTTGTGGAGTTTTCTTTTTAATTATGAAACAGGAAAGCCAACCAAACAATCTATTACTGAATAAAGAGGTAAATCCCTTGTTAAGCACGAATGTAGCAAAAAGAAAAAGGATTGGAACAAAATGATGGGTTAGACTGAATAATTCTTTCTATAGTTATCTGGAATTTTTGCGAAGACATTATTAATATTTAACTTTATATTACCATTTCTGTTAATTTTTTAGGCACATGACTTAAGACATTACATCCTTGCGGAGTCACTAATACAATATCTTCTATCCTGATGCCTCCCCAACCTGGAATATAAATACCCGGTTCTATTGTAAATACCATACCCTCTTCTAATATTTCTTTACTTCTCGCATTAATAACAGGATCTTCATGAACCGCCATTCCAATACCGTGCCCTAACCCATGCCCAAAGCACTTCCCAAATCCTTTTTTCGTTATAAAACTCCTAGCTGCATAATCAATATCCTTTGCCATCCGCCCCGGTTTTACATTATCAATAGCGAAACTTTGTGCATCCAATACAATTTGGTAAATATTCCTAAATTTCGGGGATATTCTATCTATGAAACTAATTCTTGTCAAGTCGGAATTATAAAACTGAAGACATGTACCCCAATCTATTAGGATTGCATCTCCGTCTTGAATCTTTCTATCCGTTGTTCGTGCATGTGGCTGTGAAGCACGCATACCGGCAGCGCAAATTATATCAAAAGAACTTTTCTCCCCGCCTTTTTTTCTTATTTCAAACTCCAGAATATCTGCTAAATTCTTTTCTGATAAACCCGCTCTGATTTTTTTCCTAAAAACAGTATACGCATTTTCTGCAATATCAATAGCGGTCTGTATTTTTTTTATTTCTTCATGTGTTTTTCGCTTCCTATATTTCTCAACAACTCCTTGCGTAGGAAGAATACAAACACCCTTTACCTTATTTTTTATTTCATCATACTGGCTATATGTAAAATATAATGATTCTACATATAGCTTCTTAATATTAAGAAGCTTTAATTTTCTGCAAATTGTTTTTATTAATGAAACTTTTCTTTCTACAATTTGAATCCATGGGACATCGTGTTTTGCTTGTTCTATATACCTAAAATCGGTAAATAAATAATCATCCTTTTGTGTAATTAGAAGAATACTTTCAGAACCGGTAAAACCTGTAACATAACGGATATTTATTTCATTCGTAATTAAAAAGGCATCTACTTTATCTTCTTTTAATTTTCCCTTAAGTTTGTCTAAATTATACATAGCTCTGCAGGCGACAACATAACAGTTTATCTTTTCTCTTTCTTAATTTTTTCCGCTAACTTCTCGATAAACAATTTAAATTGTTTATCGCTTTCTATTTGTTCGTTCACCTTTTTTATAGCAAACATAACTGTCGAATGTTTTTTACTGCTAAAATAATTCCCTATCTGTTGATAAGACCAATTAAGAAGTGTTTTTATCAAATACATGCATACTTGACGTGGAAATGCGATAGATTTGGTTTTTTTATTCGAGTGAAGGTCAGTACGTGATATATTGAAATAACTTATTACTGCATCTTCAATCTCATTAATTTTAATAATTTTTCCTTCATTACAGAAAAATTCATCAAGAACCTCACTTGCTAATTGCATATCTATTTTCTTTTCATTAAATTTTGCATGTGCTGATAGTGTTATCAATGCGCTTTCAACCTCTCTCACATTTTCATCAAATTTCTCTGCAATGAATTCCAAAACATCTTCCGGGAAATACACATCGAATTTTGCTGCTTTCGATCGCAAAATTAAAAGCCTCGTGGCATACTCAGGTTTATCTATTTTTATAACCATACCAGACATAAATCGGCTTGCAAGGTTTTCTTTTATCTGTCCTATCATCTTGGGATGTGCGTCACTTGCCAATATAATCTTTTTTGATAATTCATATAAGGCATTAAAGGTATGTAAAAATTCTTCTTGCGTACTTTGTTTGTTAGAAAGAAAATGAACATCATCTATGAGAAACATATCTGCATTTCTGAATTTCTGCCTGAATGCTTCTATCTTTCCTTTTTGTAAAGAATAAACAAATTCATTTGTCCACTTCTCAGCCGACATATATATTGCGTTTATATTTTGTTCTTCTTTGACCTTATTCCATACACCTTGAAGAATATGAGTTTTCCCAACACCAACAGTACCGTGAATAAAAAGAGGATTAAATGCAGGATACTTGTCTTTAACCATCTCGAGGGCTGCAGTATAGGCAAGCCTGTTATTAGTACCGACCACAAATTCGTCTAACTTTAAAATTCTATTTGTTTGTGAATAGTTTTTATTGCTATCGGTTTGCTTTTCAGTAAAAGGAGTGATATTTACCGTTGGAATATTTTCTCCTTCGCCATTTTTAACGATTGAAAATCTTATATCTAAATCGTTATTGTTTACTAATTTTCCAATCCCTTCTCTCAATACATTCGTAAAATTTTCTTGTAACCACACCTGAGTAAAAATATTTGGAACTACAATATTTGCATAGGTATCGTTAAAAGATTCAAGGCGGGTGTTTTTGAACCACAGATTGAATCGGAGAGGGCCTACACGTTCACGAATATTTTGAAGAACATCGTCCCAGACTTTAGAGTAAGATTCCATATTCCCCTTTACTATGTACTTGAGAATTAAATTGAATTAGGTGTGAATGAAAAACTGGTTTTGAAGGAGGGTGATATTAACAGAACAATTTATATGTGTCAAAACAAAAAGAAGTTCTTATTAATAGAATTTTTTTGGCATATGAAAAAGTAATACGTAACAGTTTAAACAATAACGTAATTAAAATAAAATTAGTGACTTTTAATGTTCAACAAATAAATCTCCAAAAAAATTTATTTACCAGTATCGTTTTTATTAATAAAAACGTTATGTTTGTAATTGCATGTTAGATTCAAACTTAGAAATGTACAAATCGACCCTGTTCATAAATTGTTCATAATTAAAAAACAAATTCTAAATCACCCGTATTTTGATTTGTTTTCGATAGAGAATTAAATTGTTGATAAACTGTGGATTATTGGTTAATGATTGAATATGTATTTATACTTAAGCCATTAATAATTAAAAACATAATTTAATACTCATTCATTATCATTTGATATTTTAAATTGTTAATAACTGGTGTTGCCTTTAAACAGAATTGTTTTTAGTTGAAAAAAGCGTTGAACCTTTAAACAATTTCTCAAACAATAAATTATTGTGAAAATCCTGACGTGCTTCTTATGTTAGAATTCTGATAGACCTTCTCTGTGAGAATGGAAAAGAATGGAGGATAAAGAAATGTTCTGGTTACGTATTCTGTATTTTTAACAAATCATTTACTAGCACTTATTTCACATTTTTCTTCAACTCTGAAATGTAGGTAGGTAGCTGCTTATACAGGTACTTCTTCTTGCGAGGCTTTTTCTCTGATATGACATATCCTGCAAGTATAGGTATAGCAATGGTAGCATCGCTATAAATTACCACGTGATTTTTCACCTCTTCCTTGCGTATCTTGCCCCATGATATGGCCTCTGTTGGCGTTGCACCGGAGAGACCGCCCCATTGAGGCGCATCAGTGGTAATTTGAATAAAATAATCATGCCCGCCTTTATTAATATCCAATATCTGTGCGAGTGTTGGCTGGGTTTGCATATAAAAATTTTTAGGAGAACCGCCGCCGATACTGACCACACCATTCTTTTTACTGTTAAAAACAATGGCAGTGGACTGGAGGACATCAAGGTCGGTATCAATGACCATACTTTCGCCTTGCAGTTTGAGATAGGACAGGTTCATCCCAATCGAAGAATCGCCAGGTGAAGAAACAAATACAGGCACATTGTGTTTCGCTGCCTGAGCCACAAAACTCAACTGGGGCGATGGGGTGTCTGCAAGTACAGCTTTGCCCAGCATGAAATGGAAATCGGCTGTAGAAATGGGTTCTGACGTAGAATTTTTCCTGGCAATGTCCTGTATAAATTTATCCGTTTTTAACAGTAGATCATCAGTTATAAAAATATCATATATGCGTTCAATACCAGCCTCATAAAGTTCTGTGTCGTCAACCCTAAAGTCTCCCTGATGTATGGGCAAGTTCAATGCAAAATGAAGATCGTGGTAGAGATTAGCCCCGGTAGAAATAATAAAATCCACAAATCCATTTTCCATGAGAGTTATAAGTATGCCTCCCATGCCAGTTGGAGTCATTGCCCCGGAAAGAGTCAGTCCAACAGTAGCATCTTCATCCAGCATATGACAGTATAACTTGCATGCCTCCGCCAATCGTCCCGCATTAAATGCGCCTGCCCTGCTATATTCATTCACAAGGTCTTTGACCTTCATGCCTTTCTTTATAACCTGCGGAGAAATCTGTGGTTTACATAAGTACTTATGCTGCAATTGGCATTGTCTGGATTTTTTGGACATGGATATTTGTTCTTTCCTTACTTTTAAGTTTGTAATTGAAAATGAACCCGCACATCGTTCATGTTATGTTTAAATAACGAGGTGAGAGTATATAAAACTATTACAACTCAGTCAATGAAAAATGAATAACTTTGCTGATAATATCAAAGATTATATTGATAAAAGTCTCTTATTTCTTCAATAACAGCTTCGGCAGTTACATTTTCTAAACAAGTTTTGGAAATACAATTTTTCCTTATATCTGACGGACATGGACTGCATGGAGATTTTTGGTAAAGGATTCTCCCCCGCTTTCCACGGGGTCCCCATATTTGTGGATCAGTAGACCCAAATATGGCTATGGTGGGTATCCCCACGGCAGCGGCCAGATGGGTAATACCTGAATCGTTTCCCACAAAGAGTTCGCATCGTTTTAGTATTGCAGCTAAACAGGGCAGAGAAAGTTGGTCAGCGAGAATGAAATTGTCTTTAATTTTTCCTCTTATATCCTCAATTACTTCGAGATCAGCAGGCCCCGAGACAAGAATGACTTGCACGCCTATCTCCTCATAGAGCCACATTATCAATTCGGCATATCGACTTGTTGGCCAGCATTTTTGACGACTCCCACTCCCCGGATGCACTGCAACCAATTTTTTCCCGGGAAAAACAATGCTGTTCTTAATAAAATTCTCACCGTAAAGAACGTCCTCGTCTTTTAAGAATATTTTAGGGATTTTATTCGAATGAGAAATGCCCAGCAAATCCAGACATTTTAACAAATGGTCAATTATATGAATGTTCGCACCTGCAGAAGGAAAGGGTTCATGATGTATAACATACCACACACCAGCAGCCCTGAGATTTTCCACCACGACCTTCTCTTTGTCCGCAACAAAGGAAACAATCAAATCTACGCCTTTGAGCTTATTTGTTAAAGATGCAGGTATCCGGGAATTTTCCACAAAGAGATGTGATATATCCGCCTGGTCAAACCGGCTGATCGTATCAGCGTAAAAACGCCCTTTTAGTATTTCCAGAAAGGATGAGTACCCCATAACTTCAATGTGGGCATCACGGAAATGATTGCGGATGGCTTCAAGGGTAGGCAATGTAACAATCACATCGCCAAGGGCACCGGGCCGCATTACGAGTATGTTGTTTACTGAAGATTTGAGTTTTAAGGGAAATAGAGGGACAGAATTGCTAAGTTTGTAATTAAGATTTATTTCTTCCAAAATACTATAAGAATTGTTATCTCATTAAATGAAGTATGATATGAATTATACTCCTTCTCGCTTCTTTTTAATCAGTTCAGTAACCTGATCAAAGAATTTGGGATTCCCGTCGGCAGCTGCTCTCTTCTTTGCTTCTTCCTGAATCTGCTTCACATCAAATATATGACCCATGCATTCCTCAGCAGACTTACACCATTCTACACAGGTTGGCACTTTATCTTTAAATATTTCAGTGCCGCATTTATGGCAATCGGCCTTCTCTTCATCACTCCACATCTCCACAGTTGCGCCGCAAGTGTGACACTTCCGTTCGATTGGTACGGGAGTCGTATTCCGAATGCTTCCAGGGCATCTCACCTTACCCATTCTATAATCTCCTTACATTGTCTTAAAGATATTGATTTCAATTTAATAAACAAAATTTTATGCTAAATAGTTTCTCAGGTCAAGAATTTTATAAACAGCACAAAACATTTTACCGATTGACATTTATTTCCTGCTATTATATTATCATAACGATCCCCATAAACACAACTTTTCAGTGTTTTATATGGATAAAACTCAATCCAAGCTAGATGTCTCAAACCTCGTTGCAAAATACCAGCGTCTTGCTAATAATTGCATGCTAAAAGAATTTATTGAGGCACAAACTGTAAATGAGTTTATCCTCCCCCGGTTTCAATTCTTCGGCTGGGATATCCACAATATACATGCCGATGAAGTAACGCCGGAAGAACTCATTTCAAAAGGCCGTGTTGACTGGGCATTCAGGATTGACGGTATCCTACACGTAAGGAATAGCTCTCTAAAATACTCCCAGAAACTAGTTAGTATTTCCTTGACAGGGGTTATTATTTTTATTATATTGTGAATAATAATTCACATTATTTATAAGGCTTATATGAGTATCAAAAAATTAGGCACAGAAATTAGACAAGATCAGATAGCCAAGGTAGCATTGAATATTCTTGGTAGTCACGGTATAAGTGGATTAAGTATGACAAACGTAGCCCGTCCGCTCGGCATCGTCCCATCGGCAATTTACCGTCACTTCAAAAATAAAGACGAAATGGTAGATGCTGCTATTACTTATTTCCAAGAAAGATTGCTCGGCAATACTAACGCTGTTTGCGCTGAAACACCAGACTCACTTAAGCGCCTTAAAATGCTTTTAATGCGCCACATTAAGTTTATCCAGGAGAATCATCAGAGCTTTCCTCGCATCGTATTTTCTGACGATGTCTATAACAGACATCCTGAGAGAAAAACGAAGATATATGGTTTAATCAGGTGTTATCTTAAAAGAATTGGTGAAATTATTAGTCAGGGCCAGCATGAAGGTCGAATACGTCCAGATGCTGACCCTGAAACTCTCTCCTTGATGTTTTTGGGCATGATTCAACCAGCTGCAATTCTCTGGCACATGAGTGATGGTAAATCCGACGTGACAAAGCACACCGAAAAGGCTTGGAAGATTTTCAACGAGTACCTTAAAGCAAAATAAATATTTTTTTAACAATTATGTGAACAGTGATTCACAATTAGATACATGGTCAATATACATCGAAAAGATTAATAATTATAGTTTTATCTGCGGCTATGTTTTTTTACATAACAAACAACATGACCGTTCAAAAATAAATATTGGACAAGCATCATGAGATGACATTTCTATATTTCACGATTTCAAAAGAGATTTTTCTTAATTAAGGTGAGGGTTATTTATGAAAGCAAAGGTCGATCCGAATGTCTGTATCGGTTGTACCTTATGCACCCAAATCTGCCCTGAGGTTTTTAGGATGGAAGGTAATAAGTCAGTGGCACATGTTGACATTGTTCCCAAAGAGGTTGAGGAATCTTGTAAGAAGGCAGCTGAAAGTTGTCCTGTCGGAGCAATAAAAATAACAGAATAAAACAATTTAATTACCAATTCGCTGGCTAGTTAAATAAAGAGAATTATAAATGAAATTAATAATAATATAGAACTAATGGCATTGTTTTTGAGATGAGGATCAAATTTTATTCAGAAAAAGTTGAGTTCAATATTCATGTTGTTTTTAAAATTTTTTAAATCACTTTGTTTATGGAGGAGAAAGCAATGTTAAGGAAAGCGTTTTTAGCAAATTTGATTGTTAGTATATTCGGACTAGTAACCTATTGTTTTGCCGAAGATCTGCCTAAGAGTGAAAAAGAAAAGAGTGAATTAGCCAAGGTGATGGATGAAATAGATAAATATTATAAGGCTGTTGAACAAATATCTGGATATTATAAATATAGCCCCAATGATTGGAAAGTTATATCTGAATCGAGTTCAAATATTGCAAAACTGGCAAAGATAGTAATTCGTAAATTTTCCCGGCCCGATGATCAAAAATACCAAGACCTTAACAAAATGATGCTCGCTGAATCTGAAAAAATGTTTGAAGTTGCAAACCGCAAGGATGAGCAAGGCGCTTTGGAAGACGCACAATGGCAAGTGCGAAGATTAAGACAAACTTGTGCCCTCTGTCATAAACATTTAGGAATACACATTTATCCTCAGTTGTACCCTGGAAAGAAGGATGAATTACAACCGGAACAAGTTGAAATTCCAGTGCCTAAATAGCACAAAAAGCAGCCACACCGTTAACAAATCTAGAAGATATAGCAAAAAATGGCTAACAATTTTACAAAAACTCCACGATTGGAAATTCGCCGCCCTTTTGGTGTTTAAAGTAAATTACAAAATCAAATTACTATAGGGCATGCTGATAAAACTATGAATATCTTTAGGCAATTCTCTCTCGGTAAATTCACGCTCTGGCTCACTAAACGGCAAGTATCTGAATCTGCTATTCTTGCTGTAATAGCCATATTCGTTGGCATTACTAGCGGTGTAGGTGTGTTGCTTTTCAAAAAGCTATATGATCTTATATATTATACTGTATTCGACGGAATAGGAACCCCACTGGGTCTTTTTCATCAGAAACAATTCATTCTTCGAATTTCAGACGACCTGGCACACTGGATAGGATTTAACAAAATAGGTGTAGCCTTAGGTTATATAGGGAATGGGATGTTCATCTTTGCGCCTGTCATAGGCGGTCTCGTTGTCGGGCTGATTGCATATTTCTTCATTGGTAGAGAACGTTATCTCGGAGTAGGCGGCATTATGGAGGCAGTATCATTATCTGGTGGACGCCTTCCATACAAGAAAATACCTGCCAAAACTGTTGCATCTGCTGTATCTATTGGTTTTGGCGCATCCGTGGGTCCAGCAGACCCGTCAGTACAGATTGGTGCATACCTCGGTTCAATGTTCGGGCAAATATTGCATCTTTCCGATAATCGTGTTCGTACACTTGTTGCCTCAGGCGCAGCAGGAGGAATTGCAGCAGCATTCAATGCACCTATTACAGGTTTATTCTTTGCGTTGGAAATTATTATAGGCGAATTGAGCATTAACGCCTTTGGCGCCGTTGCGCTAGCCGCAGTGGTCTCATCTGTGTTCACTCAGGCTATATCAGGGACGCAACCAGCATTTCATATCCCATCATATGCTTTTAATTCGGCATGGGAACTACCGCTATATTTAGGGCTTGGTATGCTGGTTGGGCTGGGAGCGACATTCTATATTCGCTTTCATCATTTCACACGATTTGTTTTTGATAAGTGGCGTGCGCCCCAATGGCTTAAACCAACAGTTGCCGGACTTGCCGTAGGACTGGTCGGGATTTACTTGCCGCAAGTGTTTGGTACTGGTTATGATACAATTGATAAAATTTTAAACGGCAAATCATTGACAATTACGGTCTTAATTTCACTGGCGTTTGCCAAACTGGTATTAACGCCAGTATGCATCAGCAGCGGTTTTCATGGTGGGGTGTTCGCTCCAGCCCTGTTTTCTGGTGCTATGCTCGGTGGCGCTTATGGGCTTATAGCTGAACAACTCTTTCCTTCCCTCAATATCTCACCGCCTGCTTTTGCAATGGTTGGGATGGCTACCACGCTCGCAGGTACGGTGCATGCGCCAATTACTTCATTTATCCTGCTTTTTGAAATGACCCACGATTATCGAATTATACTCCCATTGATGTTTGCTGTGAACGCCAGCATGTTTCTCTCGTGGCACTTGCAACGCGATTCAGTGTATACCCTTGGATTAACGTTAAAAGGTATACGATTGAAACAAGGTCGCAATATTGATGTGCTGGAATCAATTACCGTAAGTGAGGTCATGATAACAAGAATCGCAACTTTGCGCGATTCTGATTCTCAGAAAAAGGCAGTAGACCTTCTTATGCAAACGCAATATCACGGCTTACCGGTGGTAAACGATATTGATGAATTAGTTGGAATTATCACCTTGCAGGACATTAACAGATATCAGAATAGTAATAGATGTATGGAATATACAGTCGGAGAAATCTGTACGAGAGAATTGCTTGTGGTATATCCGGACGAGACCATTAGTATGGCATTGCGGCGTATTAGGGTACGTGATGTAAGTCAATTGCCAGTTGTCTCTCGAGATAATCAACACCGTTTAATGGGTTTGTTGCGCAGCGCTGATATATCGCAGGCATATGATCTTGCATTGACTCGTCGTGAAGTGAATTTTGCATAGTAATTTAACAAGATGCGTTTAACAGTTTTCGTAGGTGATGAATGATATTTTTCCCGTAATAATATTGAACACCTGCCACCGTGAATTTATTTATGAGGAACCTTTGAAATTTAAATAAATTTGCGTGAGTTAATTTATTTAGAACACTGGCAAAACCAGAGTAGAAGCCATCCATAGCATAAATTTTCTTCTTGTTGTTTGATTCATAATGCTTACCCTGCAATCCATCGAATTGCAGTCCAACCAATTATTGAGCAATAAAAACTAAATCCCTTTATTTAGGTAAACTTGTGAAATTTCTAGCAAAATTCATCGAGCAAATCAAGAAAGAATTGTCACACAATAAACTAACGAAGATTCTATACTATATGTCCTTTTTGCTTGCCGCCCCAACAAATATTGATCATTTACAAAAATGATAAAAGTGCTATTATGTTTTTACACATAATAATTTCTAGCGAATTTGTAACGTCTATATTCTATGACTCTGAAAACTTTGTGGTTGAATAGTTATAAAATGAATAAATCACTAACCCGCGAAGAAATGAGGAAATTGGACAGAAAGGCCATTGAAGAATACGAAATTCCTGGGATTATCCTTATGGAAAATGCCGGACGGAACGTTGCCGAAGAAATCCTACAGATGACAGATAATCCTCAAAAAACAAAAGTGGCCATTTTGTGCGGAAAAGGAAATAATGGCGGCGATGGGTTTGTTATAGCGCGACACCTTCATAACCATAGCATTTCAGTCGGCGTCTTTCTCGTTGCAAGGATTATTGATATTTTAAGAGACGGGGATGCTGGCACAAACTTACGAATACTACTCAATATGAAAATACCCGTGAAAGAGATTCTTGATATTCCCGGTGTAAACAACATTTTAAAGGAGTTGGTTGGTTATAATATTCTGGTAGATGCCTTGTTTGGGACTGGGCTTTCGGGAGACGTCCGTGAACCATTTAAAACACTTATTGATGGAGTTAACAACCTGAATAAACCCATTGTATCTGTGGACATACCATCGGGGATCGACTGTAATAGTGGTAAAATCTTAGGTGCTGCCATTAAGGCAACAAAAACCGTAACCTTTGCTGCTGCAAAAAAGGGTTTTTATCTTGGCGATGGTCCTAGTTATACTGGTGATGTTATAGTAACTGATATTAGTATTCCAAGAGAATTGCTTCTTTAAACAGCCATCTTCAAAAGTACGTGTTTTTTCCTGAATACTTTGCTATGTTCCATCAATTTATCTATCCTTTCAAATAAAGTACCCACAGTATCATTTGACCTTACAATCGTTGCGCAGACTGAGGTTGTAACGCGAATAATATCGGCCTCTACAGAAAAACCCGACTGCTCGACAAGCACTCTAATCTTATTTGCAATCTTATTGAGTTGGTCTTCATTAACGTTCGCTGCAATTACCATAAACGCATCGTCTTCCCATCGGCCAACCACGTCGGTTGCCCGCACGCTATTTTGCAGCGTCTTTGCAATCATCTTTAATACATCATTCCCAATATTACGTCCATACATCTCGTTTATTCGCTCAAACTCATCGATATCCGCATAAATGACCCCATACGACCAGCCATACCTATGCATTACACCTACTACGGACCGCAGGTTCATCTCTAATCCACGTTTCTTCATTAAACCCGTATGAGGGTCGACCAAAGCGCATTTTTCCAGTTCTTCAATCTTATGCACATATGCCGCCTTGGAAGAATTATCGCAAAGCTCTTCAACAGCGCCTATGATTTCTCCTTGTAAATCTTTAATGGGTGATACACGCACTAAAATAGGCACGCGATGACCTTCCTTGTGATGAACGTACACCTCCATACTATGCATGCAGCCGTCAGCAATTGATTTTACAACCAGGCATTCTCCCCCACAAACACTGACGCCCCTGTCATCAACATACTTCAAAACATCTCCCCGACAACATTGCCCCACCACCTCAGCGCTTTTATAACCCGTAAGCCTCTCTGCGCTTTTATTCCAGGAAGAAATTACCCTTTCCTGGTCAACGACATATACCCCCGCAGACAAACTATCCAACAAATGTTTGTATAAATCTCCATTGTTCACAATTCCCCTCCCTTTTTGTATGTATTATCTTAGATTTCATTTGCTATTAATAATTATCGGAATTACAAAAAAATAATTTAGCAAATATTTAAAGAATTACAAAACAATCAGAACGGATTGGCTTTTGGATTATTTTTTACGAGGGGAAGGTTGAAAAGACACTGCTTACTTAGGGCGTTAATTTAGGAAATTCAATTCGACACAGAGCCACCAGTTCCGTGGGGGGGGTACGGAGCGCCGTGTCCCTACAATAATTATGTTTGTGACTTGGTGTCTTGGTGGCGCAAGAAATATGAATCTATTTCCCAGCGCGAACAGGCCATACATAGTAAGTTTCGGTCTTATGTGCAGTGTCCATAATGCCGTTATCGCTCAAGTTCACGATCCACGCATAGGCCTCACCGCCATTGAGTGTATCACCCGACCAGTAGCCGTCCGACTGCACGCCGTTAAAGAAGCTAGAGTAGCCCGATGGAAGGGCAGGATTGTTGTTGCTTGAATCAGTCAGACTCGCTAACTCATTCCTATTCGGCAGTCGCCAGTTAGTTTGGTGACTGCCAGTGTTGCTCTTATCACCGGCAGGAGTTCCATTCATCGTTCCGTCTCTATTCAGGTTCGCCACATCAGTCAGGGCATCTGCCCATACTCTTGCACCAGCGACGTTGGCATTCTGCAGCCATATCAATCCAGTAAGGTTGTCAGTTACTGTACCGTTACTATTATCCGTAAAGCGGGCGCTGGGCGAAGCTGCCTCTTTGTTCGAATTCGCGTCATCTCCTGTCACACAAGCAGTAATCTGTCCGGTCTTTTGTATTGAACTTCGAACGATGTTCTGCGCTTGGGTTTCCGTAATTAATCCCCATCTGTCGGCGTTGTTTAGTTCCAAGAAGGTTTTTCCATTAAGTACTTCTGAGTCCATTGCGGCGGGAACAACTGGAGAGTCGAGATGCCCGGAGTAAGCCAAAAATGGGGCAAGTACAATCAGGCCAATAATTGCTGTACAAAAACGTAAAAAGAACATGTAAAATTCTCCATTAGAAATCAAAACTTTGAAATTAGCCGGAATGGCGCTAACCGTTAGGATTGGAGTCTTTTGCACTTTCCTTACAAAAGGCTCTAAGCGCAGGTGCTTTTAAATGGGCAGCCATTTTGTGTTTTCCCTTATCTCTTCTTAGACTCCTTCTTCAGCCTCTTAGCGGCCTTTTTTTCCTTCATGGTTTTTAACGGTTTCTTCTTGTCTGACTTCTTACTGTCCATTCCTTTGCTCATGGTTTATTCTCCTTTTGTTTAAGGTTAAGAAACATTTCAGTATGTTTTATGCATATTATGAGTACGCACAACCTTGAAACCTGCATAGAATTGGCTGGGGAACTAGGATTCGAACCTAGACAAAACGATCCAGAGTCGTTTGTGCTACCGTTACACTATTCCCCAGTAGCTGATAAGTCGTACCCACAATGACGCATAACCCATACTCATGCGTCATCTAATACGATGTTGAAATTTGAGATACGAAAAGAGGATTTTTAATAAATCATGGGAACCCTGATTTTCACAGGTATACACAGATAGAAATTTGCAAATCCTGACAATCTGCGTCCAGACTTACAGATGACATAATACAAAATCTTTTCAGGCTAGTCAAGCTTATTGATGTTTTTTGATACGCTTATTGAAGTATGCCAGCTTACCGCTAAAATATCATTTTTTTGTTGCTGCAGTGGTTTGTGCAGAAAGGTTACAGTCTAATTTTGACACAAAGGCATCAAAATCATAAGAAGTATTTACATCGCCGTTATAAGAATGATCATAAGCACCCGGGGTCGTCGGGAAGTTGGATGACCGGGTCTCACCAGTCACATAAATGTTTCCCCCTGAATCCAGGGCAATGGAACGGGCAATATCTCTATAATTTCCTCCCAAATACGTGGATGCAAAGAGTATTGTTAAATCCCCACTGAGCTTTGAAATAAAGGCGTCAAATAATATACCCTTAGAAGTGCTGTAAGAACCCGGAGTTGTTGGAAAGTCTGACGATCCCGTATGTCCAGCCACATAGATATTACCCTCTGTGCCTATGGCTATAGAATTACCAACATCATCATCAGCTCCGCCCAAAAAAGTGGACGCGAGAAGTGCTGTTAAATTCCCATTTAGCTTGGATACAAATGCATCTCCATTATGAAAAGACGTATTGTAGGCTGCCGGGGTAGTAGGAAAATCCAGAGATTCAGTTTGTCCCGTCACGTAAATATTCCCACGCGAATCTGTGGCAATAGCATTAGCGGAATCATCCGAACTTCCTCCCAGAAATGTTGATGCAATGATGTGGGTTAAATCCCAGTTAAACTTTGATACAAAGACATCACCAAAGCCGCCATTAAAAGAAGTATCATAAGCGTCAATACTTGCAGGAAAATCAGATGACCACGTCTCGCCGCTCACGTATATATTTCTATCTGTGCTTATGGCTATCGAATGGCCGTAATCATTGTTAGTGCCGCCTAAATATGTGGATGCAAGAAGTTGTGTCAAATTCCAGTTAAACTTTGATATGAAGACATCACCGTTATCAAAAGTAGTATCATAAGCGCCGGGAGTTGTTGGAAAGTTTGATGATGAAGTCCTGCCAGTCACATATATGTTAATTCCGTTCGAGTCTGAGACCACGGAATAAGCAAACTCATCAGAAGAGCCCCCCAGAAATGTTGAAGCAAGGAGATGTGCTAAATCGCCGCTTAATCTTACCAAAAAGGCATCGCTGGAACCATTTTTTTTAGTATCGTAAGCATTAGCAGTTGTTGGAAAGGCAGAAGATAAAGTTTGACCAGTTACATAAATAACATTTTTGCATGAATCTATGGCTATAGAACGCACATAATCTTCTGACGATCCACCCAAGTAAGTAGATGCAAGTACTTGTGACAAATCCCCATTTAACTTTGTAACAAAAATATCACTATAATTATAAGAAACATTATACGCTCCTGTCGTCGTTGGAAAATCCGACGCCTCAGTATAACCGGCAACATAAATATTTCCTTTCGAATCTATAGCGATTGAATAGCCATAGTCCGAGCTTAATCCGCCCAGATATGTTGAAGCAAGAAGGGGATCTATAATAAGGTCTTTTGTTTTATCATAGCCTGCCACCTTAAAACCATAAATAATGCGTGACGGGCTGTGGGTGGTGGGTGACGTAAAACTTCTTGTATATTTCGAATTTTTAGATTCTGGTTGTAAGTTTTCAGTTTGAAATTGAGAATTGAAAGTTAAATACGCTCCCTTTCTCCTCATCCATTTTTCTCTGCCGCCAATTCGAATCATGCCTCCTGCTTCTCGCCTCTGGCTTCTGACCTCAGGCATCGAGCTTCCTACTTCTGATTTCTCAATACAATACTCTGCATCTACATAAACCCGTTTGCCGTTAATCTCCTGATACGCAATAGGTTTTGTAAATTTAATAACGCCCAATTCCGTTTTTACTTCGAGTTCGCCAGATTGGTTTGTCTGGAATTTCGGATTTTGGAATTCTGATTTTGGATTCTCTATTCCACACTCCGCGTTCCTCACTCCGCAATCTTTTACTGCACTCAGCCTAACCTTTATCAATTCCGGGTCTGCTCCTGGCTTCACACAAAATACCTTCTCAACATTGCCCCCGTAAGCCTTTAATTTTAGCCCTATTCCCCGATATACCTCTCCCATATTCACGACTTCATACACTGGTATATTATTCTTCCATTTCGACGGATTATCTCCAACAAAAATACTGACCTTTGCTACAGCCTCGCATTCGCCATTTACCCCAGGAATATTTCCGCCAACAAACTCCTCCTTTATGGCAATCATCCTCTTAATATTTGACTGCGGATTGTAGAATGCGGATTTTTGATTGAGTGTTGCGTACTGAGATATACGGTTTTCTGGTTTCCGGGTTCTGGATTCTTGCTTCTCAGCGTTTCCGGGCAACGTATACACAACCTCCCCCTCTTCCGTTACAAATACACTTCCCCCAAATGTTTTTGTATAGAACGCAACCCTTTTGTCAATCTGGCCGGTATTCGTTATAAAAGGTATTCGAAGGTTCTGTGACTTTTGAATAATCTCTGCTTTTGATGGTTTGCGTGTATTCTGCCCAGCCCGAAGCGAGGAGACTGCCGCTGTCAAAACAATAACTATTATAGATATCATGCGCAACATTTTCATGGTACCACACTCCGAATATTATCGGTTACTATAGGCCTTAGTGTTACATTCCACACCCTAAGACCCTGTAAAAATTACTAACGCAATTAAAAAATTAAACTGTTGGATGCCCCCAGGTGATTAGTACCTGGAGAAGAAAAAAAATTGTGTCTAATTACCAGGCTTTTTACCGATATGCACAGTCACAATACCCAGCGTTCTTGTATAAATTTTTACGTCTTCAAGCATGCAGTATTCCATGAGTATTTTCAATCCATACCGGTCAGGAAAGTTTAGCACCGATGACGGAAGATAGGAGTAAGCATTATACTTACTGCGTGAAATGAGCTTTCCAATCAAAGGAAGTATCTTTTTAAAGTAAAAATAATATATCGCTTTAAATAGCGGATTCGTTGGTTGTGAAAATTCCAATATTACAACACGACCACCCGGGGCTGTTATCCGCACCATTTCGGCAATACCGGCCTTCAAATCAGACACGTTCCTGATCCCAAATGCCACGGCAGATACTTGAAAATAATTGTCATGAAAAGGCAGGTGTAACGTATCAGCCCCAAGAACTTCTATTTTACCGGAAAGGTTCTTTTTCCTGAACTTATGGTCTGCGAGTTTGACCATTTCATGACAAAAATCGCTTCCAATAACCTTTCCACTGCTATTCAATACTTTGGAATAAGCAATTGCAAGATCTCCCGTGCCTGTGCAAACGTCCAGCACCTTTGCATCTGGGGTGATGTTGCTCACCTTCACGGCAAACCTGCGCCAGATCTTGTCAAAGTTAAAACTCAAAAGCGTGTTTAAAAGGTCATATACCCTGGCAATCGAGCCAAACATCTGCTGGATATGCTCGCCTTTCTTAGTCAATAATTCTGTTTGCGTAATCATAAATAATATTTGGCTAGAATCCGTATGTGTTCCACTTTTTATTTACCAGCGCAACAATCTCCGGTGACATCTTGATATCATCGGGCCACTCCCTGGCAAAACCCTCTTCAGGCCATTTTTTGGTGGCATCAATACCCATCTTCGAGCCTATCTTGGGCAAGTCTGAGGCGTGTTCAAGGGCATCCATCGGTCCATCCACAAAGGTAATATCTCTCCGTGGATCCACGTTATTTCCTACCCGCCACATCACCTCATCCACATTCTGCACATTAACGTCTTTATCTACCACCACGATGATTTTCGTGAACATCATCTGTCCCATGCCCCATATTCCGTGCATGACCTTCTTCGCCTGGAATGGATACCTTTTATCTATGGATAAAAATGCAAAGTTGTGAAATACACCAAAGAGCGGCAGATTCATATCCACAATTTCCGGAATCATGAGTTTTAAAAGCGGCAGAAACAGCCGTTCTGTGGCCTTCCCCATATAACAATCTTCCATCGGAGGCTTGCCGACAATCGTAGTGGGATAGACCGGTTCTCTGCGCTGCGTAATGCATGTGATATGTAATACCGGATAATAATCAGCCAGCGAATAATATCCCGTATGGTCGCCAAACGGTCCTTCAATGCGGGTTTCTCTGGGATCGACGTATCCCTCCAAAACGATCTCCGCATCCGCAGGCACCTCCATATCGATAGTCTTGCATGCTACCATCTCCACGTTCTTTTTTCTTAAAAAACCTGCAAAGACCATTTCGTCCACTTCTGGCGGAACGGGCGCCGTAGCAGCGTAGGTAATCGCCGGATCACAGCCCAACGCAACGGCCACCGGCATGCGCTTATTTTCCCTTTGATAATCTCTATAGTGTCGGGCGCCGTCGTGATGTATGTGCCAGTGCATACCTGTCGTCCTGTCGTCATAGACATGCAAACGATACATACCGACGTTCCTATTCCCTGTCTTTAAGTTTCGTGTAATTACCAAAGGCAGAGTAATAAATCGCCCGCCGTCGCCTGGCCAGCATTTTATAATGGGTATTTTCGAAAGGGCGGGCTCCGTTTCAAATACTACCTCCTGGCATGGCGCATGTCTTACCGTCTTTGGAGGAAATTTTGACAGTGTCATCAATAAATGTGGAAGGAATTTAATCTTGTCAATAAAAGTAGATGGTATTTCAGGCTTCACCAGGCTTTCAATCTCCTGGGCAATTTCATCTGCTTTCTTAACATTGAGCGCCATGGCCATGCGTTCATAAGAACCAAATGCATTGATAAGCACCGGCATCGAATAGCCCTTTACATTTTCAAAGAGAAGCGCAGGTCCGTATGACTTGGAAACGCGATCTGTAATCTCCGTTATCTCCAGATCGGCCGATACCTCAGTCTTTATGCGTTTTAGTTGTCCTGCTTCTTCCAGTTTTTTTATAAAATCCGACAGGTCTTGATAAGCCATAGTACGTATAAGGTTAGAAACGAGATGTTAGAAGTCGGAAACAAGAAATAATCACAATAACAGAATTCTTTCCCGTATTCTGTCATGTGAACAGATTATTAATTCTCATTGAAAAGTCAGGTATTAAAATACCGTATTCTCACAAAAAAAACAAATGATATTTATTATCCCTGTGTTATAATAATTTTTATTAATTTCGAAACACGAAATCCGGAACTTACTTTTACTACTCTGTTTACTATATATGCATGAACCATCGTTTTTTATAGGGAATATTCCCATATATGGCGATCTGATCCTGTCACCGATGGCGGGATTCTCTGATATCCCGTATCGGCTGATCTGCCGGGAATTCGGGATGGCTTTGAATTACACAGAGGTAATTTCCATGGACGGTGTGCTGTGGAAAAATCCAAAAACCTTCAAATTACTTGAATTCAGACCGATTGAACGTCCTGTCGTCTTTCAGATTCTTGGGAATGACGAAGATAAAATTACTGAGGCCTGCCGCATGATAGAACCCTTAGGACCGGACATTATTGACGTTAACATGGGATGCTCTGTGTCTGACATCGCTGGCAAAGGTGCAGGTGCCGGACTCCTTAAAACCCCCTCTAAGATTGGCCGTATTTTCAGTAAACTCACCAAGATTCTACGCGTTCCCGTTACCGGCAAGATTCGGCTGGGTTGGGACCATAAGTCACGCAATTATCTTGAAGTATCGCGGATTCTTGAAGACAACGGCGCCTCACTCATAGCCGTACACGGACGTACAAGATCGCAGTTCTTTTTTGGAAAGGCCGATTGGGATGCCATTGCAGAGGTTAAACAGGCTGTAAAGATACCCGTTATTGGCAATGGTGACGTAAAATGCGTGGCAGACATTGAAAGGATCAAACAACACACGAGATGTGACGGGATAATGATTGGACGCGCCGCTATTGGTCATCCATGGATTTTTCAATATAAGGACAGGAATCAAGTCTCGTTTCATGAGAAGATTGAACTCATCAGACGACATTTATCACATATGCTGGAATATTATGGTCAGGACATTGGTATTATCCTTTTTCGAAAACATGTAATTAAGTACATCATGGGTATGCACAATGCTACGGAACTGCGTCCTCACCTCGTAAAATGCACAAATTCCGGGGAAATTATTGAGCTTATAGCATCCCATATGGATCGAATTCAAAAACATGAGGCTGCATAAAATTATTATTTCACCTGTAATTGTCAGTGTGTATTTGTAAAATCTGTGTCCTTTTAACGGGAATGAATGAGAATGAAGACAGGCATCATATTAATTTCGCATGGCAGTAAATTGAACAGCGGGAACGACGGGTTGTTTAAAGTGGCCGACATGCTCCGAGCAATGAATCGGTGGGACGTGGTAGAGGCCGCATTTCTACAGTTGGCGGAACCGGGATTTCCCGATGTAGTCAAACATACGGTAGCGCGTGGTGTGGATCGGGTTGTTGTAGTGCCGTTACTGCTCTTTAAGGGAAATCATGTCTTTAAAGATATCCCGGAAATGCTGGAAACTGAAAAAACAAAATATCCTCAGGTCGAGTTTATTTATGCCAATAACATAGGCGCAGACGAACGGATTGCCCTGATAGCTGCCGACCGTATTCATGAGGTGTTGATAGAAAAACAATATGGGAGCAAACAACGCATCGAACAACCACAAGCAATAGTTGATGAGAGTTTCGAGATTATCGATAAACTGGTTGATCTGGAGTCCGTTCCTGAACTGCACCGGCCGATTATTCAGCGCGCCATTCACGCCACAGGTGATACGGAATATGCGTATAATTTAGTCTTCCACGCAAAGGCCGTTGAGGCTGGCATCCATGCATTGAAAAACGGGAAAAACATCGTAACTGACGTAAACATGGTAAAATCTGGAATCAGTAAGAGTCCTGTCGAAAAATTCGGAGGTAAAATAATCTGTAAAATCGCAGACAAATCTGTAATCGACGAGGCAAAAAATTTAGGAAAAACCAGGGCAGCAACGGCTATGCGACTGGCAACGGATGAAATGAAGGACGGCATAGTGGTTATTGGCAATGCCCCCACTGCTTTATTTGAACTTATTGATTTAATCAATAAAGGTTCAGTACAACCGGCTTTGGTAATAGGCATCCCGGTTGGTTTTGTGGGTGCAGTTGAGGCAAAGTACGCATTAAAGGACATTTCTATCCCTTACATAACCAACACGAACAGAAAAGGCGGCAGCGCCGTGGCGGTATCCATTGTGAATGCTATTATAAAGTTAGCAAAAGAAAGTAATATAGAAAGCAGAGTTGAATAATACCTTGATAAATAATTACGATTTACAATTTACGATTTCAGATTTCAAATCGTATATCCCAAATCGAAAATCTAAAATATTTATATTTCTGGTTTACTTGTGGTAAGTTGTTTATGACTTTACGAACCGGCTATACAACGGGAAGCTGCGCAACGGCAGCGGCAAAGGCGGCGGCTATCGGACTATGCAAAGGTGATATACCCGATGAAGTGGAGATTGATACCCCGGCTGGTATAAAACTCAAACTCAAAATTTACCATAAACAATTATCCGCCGATGCATCTGAGTGTGCTGTACAGAAAGACGCCGGAGATGACCCTGACGTGACCAATGGCTGCTATGTACACGCAAGGGTTGAACGAATTTTTACACAAACGATTGAAATTGACGGCGGTGATGGAGTCGGTCGGGTAACTAAGCCGGGGCTACAGGTACCTGTGGGACATGCGGCAATCAACCCTGTACCGAGGCGCATGATTGAAGGCGCAGTGAAAGAGGTTGTCGGAAATAGATGCGGTTTAAAAGTTGTAATCTCTGTGCCGAACGGGAAGGCATTAGGGGAAAAGACATTCAATCCAAAACTTGGCATTATTGGAGGTATCTCCATCATCGGCACAACAGGCATTGTCCGGCCTATGTCTGAGGATGCCTTCAAGACCTCTTTATTGTGCGGTCTCGATATTGCCAAAGGGATTGGGTATGAGACAATAGTGCTTGTTCCGGGGAGTTTAGGTGAACGTTCTACGCTTAACCTCTTTGATATACCAAAACACCAGGTTATTCAAATAAGCAACTTTGTTGGTTTCATGTTAAAAGCCGCACAAGAAAGGCATTTTAAAAAGATTATCCTTTCCGGACACCCTGGGAAATTGGCAAAGCTGCTGCGGGGTGATTTTCATACCCACAGTGCGGTCTCAAAGCCTGCAAACGATATCCTTATTAATATTGTAGAACAGCAGGCGCAAACCAGGAGCCAGAAGCAAGAGGTCGGAGGCAAGTGGCAAGTGGCAAGTGGCAAGAAGACAGAAGAAAAATCACTAAATGCAATACTCAATCATATAAAAGAAGTTTCTACTGTTGAAGGAATCGTCGAAGTATTAAAAAATTCTGATTGTTTATCTGTAATAAATGACGTATCGGAAATGATAGAAGATACGGTACTCGAATTTTTAAAGGGCGAACAATCGCTCTCCCCTCCAGAGGTCGGTGTAATTTTATTTGACATGAAAGGCTCAATTATAGGCATTTCGAATAGTGCGCAGACATGGTTGAACGTTACAAAAACAAAGTCATTATAGTCGGTTGTGGGCCCGGGTTAAAGGCGTATATTTCTCCCAAGGCCCTTTATAATGTAAAAAAGGCTGATATCCTTGTAGGAAGCCGGCGTTTGCTGAAGCTTTTCCCGGGTGTCGACGCCGAAAAAATAATCCTTGAGAAGAATTACAATGTCCTGGTGAACAGGATTGCGGACTGGAGTTCAACAAAGCAGGTCGTGGTCCTGGTGAGCGGAGATCCATGCTTCTTTAGTTATTCGAGGTTGATAATAAAGAAGCTGGGGCGTGAATCCTGCATCATTATTCCAGGTATTAGCAGCATACAATTTGCATTTGCAGCCATAGGGGAAAGCTGGGATGATGCCTGCTTTGTCAGTCTGCACGGAAGGGACTCTGAGTACGCACAACTTGTGAAAAAGGTCGGGGTTTTCGCTAAAGTTGGGATACTGACGGATCATAAAAATACACCTGCTTTTATCGCCCGCCAATTACTGGCAGGCGGAATTCAAGATAGGCGAATGTTTGTGTGTGAAAATCTCTCCCTTCCGGAAGAACGTATCCTGGAAACAGATTTAGCCTCTGCTGTAAATATAAATACGAATGGTTCAATTGTGGTAATTATAAAGAAGGATTAACCGACTGTCATGCCACGAATTGATAAGAATGGACACGAACAACTAAAAATGAAAACAGGAAATTTTTACGGTATTGGGCTTGGCCCTGGCGACCCTGAACTTCTCACATTAATGGCCCTTAATACTATTCAAAAGGCAGATTGCATCTTCGTCCCAAAATCCGACACAAAAGAAGACAGCCTGGCACTGGATATTGTTAAGGATTATGTAAAAGGGAAAAAGGTAGTCGAACAAGTTTACCCCATGACAAAGGACAAACAGACACTGAACACTGCATGGCGCAAGGCCGCAGAGGAAATCCATGCGGAGGTTACAGCAGGACACGATGCGGTTTATCTTACGCTGGGGGACCCTATGACTTTCAGCACTTATATTTATCTGCTTCGTTATTTAACCACCATGCTGCCGCCACACGCCATACACACGATACCGGGCATTACTTCATACAATGCCGCTGCGTGTGCTGCCAGTTATCCCCTATTGACCGGAGATGAGCGGTTGGCTGTAATTCCGGTTCCAAAGGACATCACAGAATTGCGTCCTATTCTGGCATCATTTGATACGATCGTTATGATGAAGGTCGCAAAAAAGCTGGATGAAGTAATTCAATTACTTGAAGACATGAATCTTTCGGATAATGCCCTGTTTGCCTCATATATTGGACAGAAGGATGCCTACCTCACCTGCGACCTCATGTCTCTGAAAGGCAGCGGCAAAGGATACATGTCTGTCCTCATTGTAAGACGATTAAAACAGTAATTCACCGTACCACATAAAAATCGTTTTATCTACCAACATTGTCATAAAAAGGAGTTTTGATCATGATACAAAAGATTTTTCTGCATGTATTATTGTTCGGAATACCTTTATTGGTAAGCAGTGGGTGCGCAGCTTTGCTGATAGGAGGTGGTGCGGGTGCTGGTACGGTAGCTTATCTGAAGGGAGAATTGAAATCAACGGAAGAAACATCAATTGATAAAACCTGGCAGGCAGCACAAGAGACCATGAAAGATTTGGAATTTGTTATAACCAGCAAAGAAAAAGACGTTTTTTCTGCCAAATTAATTGCCTATAGGGCAAATGATAAGAAGGTCGAGATGTACCTCCGGAAGGCATCAGAAAATACAACTGAAGTAAAAATCCGTGTTGGAGTTTTTGGAGACGAATCGCTCTCCCTGATAATTTTAAAAAGTCTGAAGAAACATCTCTAATTTTCCCTGAAAATAAAGTAAAAGCATTTTTACCCGCTCATGCTAAATATTGAATAAAGAGAAGTAAAAAAAGAATGCAAAAAAACGAACGTCCAAGGACTACACGTATTCTAATCATAATCAGTGCTGCACTCGCTGTAATTCTTTTGGCATGTCGGCTCACACTTCCTTATATCGCAAAGAACATCATTGAAGGTAAATTGAACAAGCGACTCGGAGTCCAAGCAATTATCGGCAACCTGAATCTGAGCCTATTGAAAGGTTCGGTAACTCTACGTGAAATAACCATCAACAACCCTTCTGGCTTCGATTCCGACCCCTGTCTTTCTATTCAAAAAGTTTATGTAGATGTTTCCTTATTTTCATTACTGGGTAAGAAAATACAAATTGAACTGATAGACATCCAGCACTTCATTCTCCGGATACAAAGAAACAAAGACGGTAGATTTAACTTTAAATCTATCATGGAACATCTGAAATCCACTTCAACGCATTCATCAAGAGAACCTACAGGAGTGCAATTTAAGAAAGGCATATTTTTAGGCCTTTTTAAGGCCGAAGATGTTCAAATTTCATTTACTGATCACGTAGTTTCAGAACCACCTCTATTGACTGAACTGAAAGATATCTCCATATCACTTAAGTCTTTTTGTTATCCAGGCAACTCTTTAGAAACCAACAGTGAAATACTTGTCAGCGGACAATTGATGGCCACAAAGACATGCCCAATACTAATTCACAGCACATTCCATCTGGGCAAAAATCCACCACGTACGATTACATCCAATACGCAGGAAACGTTAGAGAATGTTTTTTTGCTTCATTTCAATCCTTACGTCAGTCGTTACGGTTACATTTTTAAGTCAGGTGATGCCTCTTTAACTTATAATGGAAAAACTTCCAATGGGAAAATAGACGGATTGGCTAGCCTTCAGTTTGCGAATGTCCGGTTCGATAATGCGGATTTAAGATTAAGCTCTCTCATTTTTGGTGTCCCACTTCAATCTCTTCCTCAGTTATTCCAATATCCTAGAGGATCTCTAGAACTGACTTTGGAGGTAAGTGGTAATATTACCAATCCCAGGATTTCCTGGAACAAATTGAGCGAACAGTTGCTAATTAAAGCCTTGGGTAACACTTTCAAATCCGGCATAATTCTTTTACGGAAACCCTTCGATTTAATAATCGGAAGCGTAACTCGTAAAGAAAAGGATGGAGCAATCTTCCATAAACTTAAAGATATGCTCAATCCACAAACATCACCAAAGGAAGCGAAAAAAGAATTTAAGAAAACTAAACAACTAGAAATACTTAAAGATTTTTTTAATACGAAGTTTATGGATCGGACAAAGAAGCCAAAGAAAAAAGAAGACGATCAAAGGAAAGAGAAATAAAACAAGGTTTTGTATCTATATTCCAATCATCTCGGTCCTGCCAAAAATGGGAATCGTCTCTTTCTTTAGTTATTACTTAGCTGTTTCTGAAAAATATAACCCATGCTTGCATGTTATTACGAACATTAAATTAACCCTATTTTATTCAAACACAATTGGTTCTCCCTCAGTCATGTATGGGTCTGATACCCCTGCTTCGTGGAAGGTAGCCATTTCATTCAATAATTTTACTGCCGCCTCCATAATACCTATACCCAGTGCGGCGCCTGTTCCTTCCCCTAATCTCATGTTTAAATCCAATAATGGGATTTTGTTTAAGAGATTTAACATCATTCGGTGCCCCTTTTCTGCCGAGACATGGGAAGCAATCATGTATTTATTCACCTTTGGCTCTATCGCATTGGCTATCAGTGCGCCTGCCGTTGAAATAAACCCATCCAGCATTACAGGCATGCGATAACGAGCTGCGCCCAAACACAAACCGGCAATTCCGCCAATTTCGTATCCTCCAACCTTTGCCAGCACATCAATAGGATCGTTTGGATTCGGCCGATTTACATCAATTGCCTTCTTTATCACACCGACCTTCATTTGCAGCATCTTTTCGTCTAACCCTGTTCCACAACCCGTTGCTGCTTCTGCATCCAATTTACCCAAAACGGCCAGAATGGCGCTGCTTGGTGTAGTATTGCCGATTCCCATATCTCCCGTACCAACTATATCCAATCCCTCTTCCATCTCTTCTTCTATCAGCTCAATACCCGCCTCAATGGACCGGACGGCCTCTTCTCTGGACATTGCAGGACCCTCCGCCATATTTCTAGTGCCCGAGCCAACTTTTTTTATTTTCAGACATTGTTTTGCTTCCAGTTGCGAAGCCACGCCGCAATCAACCACAATCACCTTCGCGCCAATATGTCGTGCAAGAACATTTATAGCAGCGCCACCCGCCACGAAATTTTGCACCATTTGTTCCGTGACTTGCTGTGGAAAGACGCTCACACCCTCTTCCACCACGCCGTGATCACCCGCCATCGTAAATATCTTTTTATATTGTAACTTGCAATTCAAGTCTCCCTTTATAGAGGCATATATCGTCGCCAACTCTTCCAACCTTCCCAGACTGCCGCTCGGAATGGCAAATGCCTTGAATTTTTTTCTGATGTCCCCTTGTGAATCCAGCACAACTTCTTCTATATGTCTTAAGGTATGTTTTAACAGATTCATTTTTTACAGATTATAAATATTGAAACAGGCAACAACTTTTACTATATTATAAATTAATAGAAGGATAAAATATTATACATCTCAATATCATAATTCAAGCAAATTCAAAATGAAAAGCCCGTTGCACAATATTGAACGTGCATTATTAAATAAGTGCATAATTAACAAGGGTCAGCTAGAAAAGGCCAAAGATATACAGCTAAAAGAACGTATCAGGATTGAAGAGGCACTCGTCAAGCTAGGCTATATTACATCTTCAGAGATCATTCAGTTCTTCTCTTCAGAATACGATTTACCCATAATCGAGCTTGATAAAACCGATATTACACCTGAGTTAATTAACCTGATACCGGTACATCTTGTAAAAAAACATCACATTTTACCGGTATCGAAAGATAATGGAGTAATCACCATAGCCGTAAGCAGTCCGCCAGACCTCGGATTTTTGGATAACCTGCGTTTCATACTCAATGCGGATTTCAAATGTGTCCTTGCAACACCGGAGAACATAAAGAAGGCAATTAACAAATATTATGAACTGGAACCTTACGAATCTGTTGATACCCTACTTAAAGAACTGACGATCCGAGAATCGCCTGTAACCGGGGTTGAAATCGAACAAGTAGAAAAGGCTCGTGACGAGGCGCAGAGCGTAGAGGAGGAAGGCCCGATTATTCAGCTCGTTTCCCTGATTATCAATAAGGCCATCGTCTCACGCGCCAGTGATATCCATGTCGAACCTCTCTCCAACAGATTACGCGTCCGATATCGTGTTGATGGCGTATGCCAGGAAGCAGACGTACTACCGAAGCAACTTCAGGATTCAATTATTTCAAGGATAAAGATACTTTCGAAAATTGACATCTCGGAAAAGAGAAGACCTCAGGATGGACGCATTGGCCTTAGTTATCACGGCAAGGATTTGGATGTTCGTGTGTCATGCCTGCCTTCAATTTACGGGGAAAGCGTTGTTATGCGCCTCCTTGAAAAATCGACTATCCTGATGAACCTTAAATATCTTGGATTTTATGAAAATGATTATAATCGTTTTCAGTCAATTATAAAAAAGCCCAATGGCATATTGCTCATTACCGGTCCAACCGGTAGCGGAAAAACGACCACGTTATATGCTGCTATTAATGAACTTAACAAAGGCGATACAAAGATTATTACTGCCGAAGACCCTGTTGAATATACCCTTCGGGGCATTAATCAATGCGAGGTAAATGACAAGATTGGTTTTACTTTCCCGGCGATACTAAGAACCATGCTCCGCCAGGATCCGAATATTATCCTGGTCGGTGAAATCCGCGATGCCGAAACTGCCGATACGGCCATAGCCGCTGCCTTAACGGGGCATCTTGTCCTCAGTACCTTGCATACAAACGATGCCCCTTCTGCCATTACCAGATTGATCGACATGGGAATAAAACCTTTTCTCATTGCTACTTCCATGCAAGGCATCATGGCGCAGCGATTGGTAAGGACGATCTGCAGCGACTGTAAGGAGCCTGTAAAATACACCCCGGAACAATTATTGGAAATGGGATTTGAAACAGACGCGCTGAGAGATTTTACCTTTTATAAAGGAAAAGGATGCAAGAGGTGTAACAGTGTCGGGTATTATGGCAGAATTGGTATTTATGAATTGTTAGTAATGAATGATACTTTACGTGATATGACGTATCGTACGTCTGCAACAGATGACATCAGAAAGGCTGCAAAAACCTTCGGAATGACCTCGCTGAAAGAGGACGGCCTGAGAAAGGCAAAAGACGGAAAAACCACGTTAGATGAGGTATTCAGGGTTACAGGAATAGAAGAATAATGCTGTTTTTACCGGCAAATATCATTTACCTTGGATTTTATAGAAACCTTTGTTTTGTTGTAAGAAACGACCATGCAGTTACAGGATAAAACAAAAATAAATGTAAGGACCGAAGCAAAAAGGCGACTCTTCGGGCAAATACTGAAAGACAAGGGCTTCGTTACGGAAAATCAGATTCAGGAAGCCCTTGCCATCCAGAAACAAAAGGGAGGTCTCATTGGTGATATCCTGGTAAGCCTTCATTATGTGTCCAATGAGCACATTATGATTGCATTGAGCGAGTATTTGGGATTGGAAATTGTAAGCATCGAGGGCGTGGATATACCATCTGAAATCATAAAAATGATACCTCCTGCTATTGCCCAATTGTATCGCATAATTCCAATAAATAAAAAGGATGACACCCTCACTATTGTCCAGGCAGATGCCCTAAATTTCGAAACACTGGACGATTTGAGATTAATACTTAAGCACCAAATCAAGCCGGTCCTCTGCCACAAAGATATTGTCCTTCGTGCGCTGGATAAATACTATCCCAAAAAACATGAATCTGTGGAACAACTATTATTAGAATTCAAAGAAGATAAGTCGTACGCTGAATCTGCCAGGGGTGAGTATATTGATATGGATGAACTAAGGAAGTTGGCAGATGCAACACCTGTAAAAAAGTGGGTTAATCTCATGTTCCTTGACGCTATTTTGGATAAAGCCAGTGACATACACCTGGAACCCTTTGAAGACGGATTTATCATTAGATACAGGATTGACGGCGTGCTTTACAACAAGATTTCACCGCCAAAACAATTGGGCATACCTATTACCTCAAGAATAAAGGTTATGTCCAGTATGGACATTTCTGAAAGAAAATTGCCGCAGGACGGACGCATTCAACTGAATGTCGGAGGCACTCTCATTGATTTACGCGTCTCTACGCTTCCCACAAAATATGGAGAAAGCGTTGTCATGCGTCTTCTGAATAAATCCACGGTATCGCTCAATCTTGACACGTTGGGATTTCGCCCAGACGAATTAAAATTGTTATTTCAATTATTGAATAAACCCAATGGAATAATTCTTGTCACGGGTCCAACTGGCTCCGGGAAAACAACTACTTTATATGCGGCATTAAATTATTTAAACGACATCGGCACAAAAATTATTACCACCGAAGACCCTGTAGAGTACGATATTGACGGCCTCGTTCAGGTACAGATAAATCCTTCGATAGGCGTCGATTTTGCAAATTGCCTGAGGTCCATTTTAAGACAAGACCCCGATATCATCCTTGTGGGTGAAATACGGGATGAAGAAACAGCCAGGATCGCAATACAAGCGTCATTGACAGGACATCTGGTTTTTAGTACACTGCATACCAATGATGCCCCAACCACCGTAACACGTTTAATTGACATAGGTACAAAACCGTATTTAATTGCATCAACTCTGGAGGCGGTTATTAGCCAAAGACTGGTGCGTAAAATATGTGCCTCCTGCAAAGAAGAATACGAACCTTCGGAAGAGTCTTTAATGGAATTAAACCTCACAAAGACAGACGTCAAAGGGAAAAGGTTTTCCCGTGGTAAAGGCTGCAATAACTGCCATAATATCGGTTACAAAGGCCGTATGGGCATCTATGAGATTATGGTAATAAACAGTGAAATAAGAAGGTTAATAACCGAACAGGCGAATACAAATGACATTCGCACGGCAGCGAAAAAAAACGGGATGAACACTTTAAGAGACAGCGGTTTAATTGCAATATTCAACGGTTTAACAACAATTCAAGAAGTCGTAAGGGAAACAATGCTGACATAAACTTAAAGATAAGGGGCTTATTGATGTCCGTTTTTCAATACAACGCTGTCGATAATAAGGGACAGGCAGTAAAAGACAGCATAGAGGCATCCAGTACTGATGAAGCCGTTACAAAAATACGCGCATTAGGTCGTTTTCCTACCAACGTTAAAGAAATCCATATCCGCAGGAAGGCAGGAGAAACACCTGCCGATACAATTGCGCCCGCTAAAAAGCGCAAAGAAATAATTATCTCCTTTGGCAAGGTTAAATCAAAAGAACTCACTACATTCACACGGCAACTATCAACACTTCAGGATGCCGGCCTTCCCATCATACGCGGTTTGAAAATACTTTCATCTCAAATGAAGAAGGGATTGCTTAAAAAGACGACACTAGCGGTTATCGAAGACATTGAAGGCGGAAATACCCTTTCGGGAGCCCTTGCAAAGCATCCGAGGGTCTTTGATAAATTGTATGTAAATATTGTAAAAGCAGGAGAAGTAGGCGGCGCCCTGGACATCATCCTTCAGCGATTGGCTGATTTCCGGGAAAAAACCGAGCGGCTTATAAGAAAAATAATCAGCGCCATGATATATCCAACTGTTGTGACGGTCGTGGCGATTAGCATCTTAATTGGACTCATGATTTTTATCATCCCGAATTTTGCAAAAATATTCGAAGAATTGAATTTAGAGTTGCCAACCCCAACCAGGATGCTTATTACATTCAGTACAATATTGAAGACACAATGGATGTTCATTCCTGCTGTACCATTTGGCGCTTTTGTACTTTACAAAATTTTGGGGAAAATAAAAAAAACACGGTTAATTATAGACAAGACTAAATTTAAATTACCCATCTTCGGGGCAATTATAAACAAATCTACTGTTTCCAGATTTTCCCGTACCCTTGCGACATTATCTACCAGCGGAGTGCCTATCCTGGACGCCCTGAATAACGTTAAAGACGCCACCGGCAACGCCGCAATGGCGCAAGCTATCCAGAATATCCATGACAGCATACGAGGAGGTGAAAGCATAACGAAACCCCTCCGTGCCTCTAAAATATGCGACGAGATGGTTGTCAATATGGTGGAAGTAGGAGAAGAAACAGGTGAACTTGATAAGATGCTTACCAAGGTGGCAGACAATTACGACGATGAGGTAGACAGGGCTGTGGAGGCCATGGTAAGCCTGATCGAACCCATGATGATAGTGTTTCTCGGCGGCTCAGTAGGCTTTATCGTAATAGCCATGTTTGTGCCTCTTATTAAATTAATGCAGGGGATTGGAGGCGGGGGCTAATGACCATAGGCGCTAACTTGATTGTGTAGGAATTTTCATTTCATTTATGCGGCTTTGTGGGTGGTAGCAGGCATAAAATCCCCCTTAGTAAAGGGGGCATGGGGGTTGTAAAACCCAGGGAAA
The DNA here is from genome assembly GCA_016188675.1 of Planctomycetota bacterium. Lineage (GTDB taxonomy): Bacteria > Planctomycetota > Brocadiia > Brocadiales > Brocadiaceae > Wunengus. The sequence goes on along the minus strand of JACPHJ010000012.1, from coordinate 3,678 downwards.
ACACAACCCCCTATGTCCCCCTTAACAAAGGGGGATTTGGTGGGGGTAGTTCCCCCTTTGCTAAGGTGGAATAAGTTAAATTTCATTTGCTATTTCCAATTACATTTTTTATCCCTACGGCGCGGTATTTACGGATTATCCATGTGAAACATAATGGCTTTACCTTTGTCGAGTTGATTGTCGTTATTGCTATTATAGGCATTCTTGCGGGTTTAATACTTCCTGTTTTTTTACATGGAGGACTTGACGAAGGCGTTAGTACATTTCAGAGCAGTGTACTCAATGCCAAAACCTTTGCGATAACAAAACGAAGACGCTGTACGCTAACACTTAGCGCCGATTATTATACCGGTTCAAATCCCTTACCCTGTTTATTAACCATTGAGAATACAGGCGCCAGCACTTTTAAGAGACAGTATCAGCTTCCCAAGTATATAAGATTCTGGCAATATGAAGTAGTGGGTGGCACACCAGCGGGTTTCACCAGTGGAACAAAGACGGTCTATTTCGAGCCCAGCGGTATTGCACACGATACACAGGGCATTACTACACCACAGGACATTATTATAACTTTAAAAGACATAAAGACTAATATAACAACTAGTCGCACAATTATCGGTAATACCTGTCAAATAAAAAGAGAATGATTAATCAAAATGTAATCCGGGTTAGTCGCATAAAGTCCTCCATAATAAAGGGGAAACGACCCCTCAAATCCCACTTAAAAAAGGGGGACATAGGGGGTTGTGTCTTTTCTGAACTATCGCACAACCCCCTTACCCCCTTTTCTAAGGGGGATATCCTATATCCTAAAACTGGATTTACCCTGATTGAAGTCCTTGTCTCTATTTTTGTACTTGCAATAGGAGTCTTTGGGGTTATGGCGTTGTTCCCAGTTGGAATACATCAGACAGGAAAAATCGCCAGGAATACTATAGGGGCTATTTCAGCAGAGATACCACTCGCGTATACTTCGTATAAATATCCTGCCGGAAATCTCAGTGGCACAGATTATGACATCCGGAATATTGTAAGTTTTTTGTCAGGAACCACGACTCCTGCCTGCTATTTTTATCCTGATACAGGCACCCTGACAATATCCGGTAATGCCTCATTTGGATGGAATATGTCTCTCGTCCCTATAGATATAGATAGTAACGGCACGGCAACATCAATTGGCGAAACCTATCTTTTCAGACAGCAAATTGCCATCTACAAAAATTATGCGACAAATAGCGGTACAGCTAACTTTGCCTATAATAGTCAGACCATGTCCAATGTTTCAAACATCAACAATATTTCCGTGAACGATTACATCTGTAACACACAGAATCACATCTGGTATCGTGTGACTGGCGTTGATACTTCTACAGGCAATGTAACGTTACAGCAATCTTATGAATATGAAACAAAAACTGCTGCGCCATATATTTCCACAGATACCATTGTGGGTCTTTACAACACCACGTTAACGCCAGATTAATCAGCCGGAAAATATCATGAAAAAAAGAAACAACGGTTTTACCTTAATAGAGTTGGTAATCGTTATGGCCCTCATGGCTATTCTGTGGGGTGTGGCATACACCATGTTTTATCAATCAAAAAGGGTGTTTTCCCTATCGAACAACAAACTGGAGATGTATCAATACGCAAGAATAGCCATGGACGGACTATCACGCGACCTGAAAGGCGCGACCTTAAAGGATAACGTAGATTATTTTCGATCATTTACAACAGGACCTGCGGATGCTAAAAGTAATAATAGTGTCCTTACGTTCCTGTCATTAACGCCAAATGGCTCGTCTACCCCAGTTACCCTTATTACCTATTACTTAAAAAACACTGATGAACTCATGCGGGCAGAATATAACGATACCTCTTATATTTATGGCGCCGTATCCTCCGGTCTCGACCCTTCTCAATTTACTTACTATAAGCTCGCTGCAAATACTGATTATTTCAACCTCGCATATATTACCGGAAGTACCACAGTAAGTGAATGGGACAGTACCCCGAACAGTCCGAACGGCACGACAACCAGACGCCTGCCCGATGCGGTAAAGGTAACATTGCAAATATACGGAACTGGCACTGGAAATACTTTAGAAAGAGGCACTTTTACTACACAAATCGCACTTCCTTATCGGATAACTCACTGATATGGATAATAAGAAAGACGCCGGTTATATCATTATTGTAGTTACCGTTATCCTTGTAGCGCTCTCCCTCATGGGGATGACGTTCCTGAATCTTACCAGTGTTGATTTCACTGCTACCGACAATTATGTCAACAGCCTTCAGGCCGACATGGCGGCCAATGCCGGGCTTGATTATGCTATCTATGTATTAAAGATGGATAAATACGGCACAGATTCAGTGGTTTACAATAACAATAGTTATCGCTATCGTGGCACATCGACCCTGGGCTACGACGAGAATTACGACGCATACACAGAAGAATGGCTGGGCACAGGAACTGGGAAAATATTTTGTAATGCCACGGCTGCTAGCAATGACGTGGATAACAACGGTGACGGTGTGAACGATTCCAGGTGGCTGGATGCGCCCTTTTCCCTGGATAGGGGCTTAAAGGCCCAATATGCCATCCTTATCGAAGACGTGGGCGAATCTCGGATTAATGTAAATGCCACAGGGAATGTCGTGGGAGTCGGAGGGTCGTTTGCTTATGGCACGGGTGCAACTACGTACGATATAAGATTGCAAGATATCCTTGGCAGTACAACTGCAAAGAACGTTATTGTTGGCGCAAACACCGCACGTTGCGGTCCTAACGGTGTTCCTGGAAGTTCAGGTACGACGGCATCTCAATACCAGCCCCGCAATCCGACTGGCGACGACCGTCCCTTTAATGTCCTTGACGCCGCCGATGTCTGCTTTGGGACGTGCACATCTTCTTCAATCTACCAATCACGGCTGCGCAATATTATCAACAATGAAGCCCTCTTCCAAAATGTCAGGGGAAGTCTTACCGCATATTCTTTCGACAGCATCATTACAAATAACGGCACCATCAGTTCCCTACAAATGGGGAATAATTTCTATCGCCTGAATATCAATGCCGCATCGGCTGCAGAATTGTCTGTGCAGTTTAAACATTGCGTATTTGGAACAGAAACACTCATGGCTGATCAAATAGCAGCCCACATCATGGATTACAGGGACTCAGATGATAGTATCACTGTTTACAATGGTAAATACGGTTTGGAAGTACATCCTTTCATCAATGAACTTTTTTATGCTACTGCAACGGCATATCACAGGATAGAACTTATAAATCCATTCAATCGCAGCATCAATATTGGAGGTTGGAGTCTCATTGTGGACAGAGGTGGGACGGTTACCACTTACACATTAAGTACAGCAACAATAAGTGCAGCGCCTTCTGCGGCAAATCCAGTGTATTATGTTCTAGGAGACAATCCTGCCGTAGCTACCCTTACAACAAACCTTGTGGTAAATAATCTTAACATATACGACTACGATGATAATGGCATCCCGATTGAAGTAACAGTCACATTAAAAAAGCAGGCAGAAGATTCAAATTATGTTATTGTTGATCAGGTATATCCTAGTGCTTATATTAATACAGTAAGTATTCTGGGACTCATTAATGCTTTAATACAAAGAGTTCAAACCGAATGTTCAACAATCCCTCCT
>JACPHJ010000051.1 GCA_016188675.1 Planctomycetota bacterium | reverse complement strand
CTAAAAAGAGTGGATAAAGGGGTGTGTAAGTTTTCCGCGACATATCCTCAACTCCTCTTTTTAGAGGGGGAGCGTAAAAGTCGTTGCCATAGGCAACTTAATTTATATTTTGAATTTCCTGAACATAAACATTGAATTAACCTCAGGCTTCAGCCTGAGGTTAGAGGACAGAAACAAAACCGGCTTTAGCCTTGAATGGCGGATTTAAGGCAAGGTTACGTTCGAAATTCATACATTAAACCGTAATAATTTTTCAAACGAGGAAAACACCTATTTTCAAATAAATACCATGATTATTAAAAAATTCAAATTGATTGTATTCGCACCGTTATTGTCACTCATGTTTGTCAGTTGTGCCACGGTTTCTAATATTGGCACGGATAACTGGCGGGACTATTTTAAGCCAGGCTGTCCAAAAGAAGAAATAACCAGGGACTTCAATCTCTTCCGGGGCAAATGGTGGAACTACTACGTACGCGGCCGGTGGTATGCCGATGGCGGTTACTATAATGAGGCGATAGAGGATTTCAAAAAATCTATCAGCCTCCGGAGCAGGGACGAGCGTTCAGCCAGAAGTTACGGCCTCCATTTCTGGGAGTACTTTGCTCACCGCGAACTGGGAATTGTCTACTATAATCAGGAAAAGTACGAAGAGGCCAAAAAGGAACTGGAAACATCCCTTTCTACCGCAGATTCTGCCAGAACAAAATTTTATCTGAACAAATGTAACGAATCTATCCTGAAGATTACGAAAATTGACCAGGAACCGCCAGAGATTAAAATATCCTCCCATGCAGACGGGGAACTTGTAAATACACCCACAATAAACCTAAAAGGGATTATCTCGGATGATTGCTGTGCGAATTGCAATAATATCCATATTCAGGGAAAGAAGCTGTTTGTTGAACTTGCTGAAAAGAACATCAATTTCAGCGAAGACGTGTCCCTCCGTCCCGGTGAGAATGTTATTTTGCTGGAGGCTTCCGACCTCGTGGGGAAAAACGTGCAGAAGAATCTGAGAATAACCCTGGACATCTCTCCGCCAATTTTGTATTTGGATGATATTCAGATAACACAAAAAGACGGGAAACGAATAGCCGCCATAAAAGGGACTGTTATAGATGACCATGCCTTAAAGGAATTTTATATTAACGATACCGAAGTGCATATTCATTCATACAAAGAGGATCATTTTGATGAGGATATTGTTTTAACGGACGGGAATACCATTTCGTTTAGGGTCGTTGATATAGCTGGAAATGAAACAAAAGGCAAACAACAGTTAGACACAAAAGCCTCACTATGGCCTGGCGACACACAAAACGATGTTAAATACGTCTATCATTCAACAAACAAACCCATTTTGATTGCCTCAAGCAAATTTGATAAATCCAGCATCAGGTCATTATTGGCGTCACAGGATGCTAGTGTATCGCAACCGTCTCCGGATACTTCAGCGCCGGGCGAAAACGATGGGAAGGATGAAATACCAGAACAACCCCTTCCCCAAAGCACGGTGAAAGATATAGTTCCTCCTACAATACATACCGATATAAAATCGGCCGTTGTTTACGATGAAAACCTCTTCTTCAGCGGAGATGCACATGATAACAACAGCGTTACAAAACTCTTTGTGAACCAAAGCCCATTAGAAATCCACCCGGGGAAGCACGTCTTCTTCAATCATTTTCTAACGTTGAATGAAGGGGATAACACCATTACCGTGAAGGCCGTCGATGCGCAGGGCAACGAAACCCAGATACCGCCGGTAAAAATTACAAAAAAGACCTTTGAGCTTTTTGAGACAGATGCCCGGTATACCGTTGCACTGCTGCCGTTAAGGATTTTTACAGAAAAAGGTGTGCCCTCCGAAACGATTTATTCCATGCTGCTCAAGGCATTCGATGAAGAGCCGAAGAGATTTAACTTCGTCGAGAGAGATCGAGCAAAACTTGAAGAAATCCTCCATGAGCAAAAGATTACCAACACCGAACTTACTTCACCGGATACAGCCATAAAGATTGGCAAGATTCATGCGGCCGAGGGTATGTTATTTGGCGCTGTGGAAGAAGACGCCAAAGGTATCAACGTCGCATTACGACTGGTAGACACAGAAACAACCCAGGTGCTTGCAAATGCCGATGTATATGACGAAGACAAGAGTATCAAAAATCTCGAATGGCTTATGCATGGATTGTCATTAAAGATGAAACGGCAGTTCCCCATGATTGAAGGAAATGTTATACACGTCTCCGGCAATGGATTCCACGTGAATACCGGCGCTAAAAGCGGCGTTGGCATAGGCATGAAGTTACTATTATTCAGGGAAATCAAGGAAGGTGATCTTGTATTAAAAGAGCCGCTTGATACGATTGCCAGGGTGGTACAGGTGCAACCGGAAACCTCCTTTGCAAAGATAATAAGCTCAAAAGGCGCTGAAAAGGTAGAAAAGAAAGACCTTGTAATAACGAAATAGACATTCGAGTTTGGAGTTTCAGTACACAAAAATGGCGACTATTAAAAGATTCTACTCGTTGGTTCAATCGTCCTCGATTGAACCTAAACATTTGGCTTTTCCACGATTGATATATGGCCAGGTTCAAAATATCTGGTTCAATCTGCAAGACTGAACCAGCATTAATTCCCCTCTTGAGAGGGGCAGGGGTGTGTTTATTAATAGATTGAAATTTCTGAATATCAATTTTCATCATAAATTTGCGTGTTGATATGAAACTCAAAAATATTTTTTTTACTACGGTTGTTTTCCTCATTATACCGCTGGCACAAACCTCTTTTGCCCAGTTTTCGCTTACCCCGCCAAACATCAATGCAACGCCTCTTCCTGTAGGTTCCGGCGCAAGGGCTATCGGGCAGGGAAGCGCCTTTATTGCGGTTGCAGATGACGCAACGGCTGCATCGTGGAATCCCGGGGCTTTGATACAATTGGAAAGGCCGGAACTTTCCGTGGTAGGTTCTTTCCTGTCGACACAGCAGGATTTCGATCCAGGCAGTACCGGCTGGTCGCTTGGAGACGAAGCGGTATCGCGCGGTGACCTGAACTACGCCAGCGTTGCGTATCCATTCAGGGTATTTCGGAAAAATTTCGTAGCCGCCCTGAATTACCAGCAGATATACGACTTCCACATGAATCTCGATTTCAATCAGGTGAGTATAGACCGGACACCTCCTGCGCTCAATTACCGGCAAAACATCGATTTCGAATCAAAGGGAGGCGTTGGGGCAATGACGCCCGCCATTTCCATGCTGGTGGTGCCAAAATTATCCGTGGGCGTGGCGGTGAATTTTTTCACGGATGAATTCTTTGGGAACTACGCATGGAAACAAACAACACGGTCAACCGGAGTAGGCAGACTTGCAGGCACAAACATTACTACCTCATACGACTCAGACACCACGTTCAAAAATTTTCAGGCAATTAACGTGACAACCGGCATACTCTGGGACGTATGGGAGAAAGAGGACAAACTCCTCACCTTTGGGGCAGTTTATGATACGCCATATACGGCCGACGTGGATCGCATTACCAATTTTAAATCCGTATCTACTCTTGGCCAATCTTCGGGTCATGAGAGGAAAAATTTTGAGGTAGATTACCCCATGTCTTTCGGCGCTGGCCTTGGCTTTCGTTACAACGATGCATTATCCTTCTCGATGGATGTGACGTGGACTGATTGGTCTGAGTTTAAGCAGGAAGACGAGGATGGAAACAAGTCGCGTCCTCTGGGAGGCGTATCTACAGATAGGGAAATTGATGACACCTATGCGGTAAGATGCGGCACAGAATACTTGATATTCGGGAAAAAGGTAATCATCCCCGTACGAGGCGGGCTTTTCTATGACCCGCGCCCGTCGTTAGACGACCCAACGGATGTGTACGGATTCAGCGTAGGGAGCGGGATTACTTTCAAACGGTTCAGCATTGACGGCGCCTATCAATTCAGATGGGCAAACGACGTTGACGGTGAAGACTTCGGTCTCTCAGGAGCAGATTTTGACCTCAACGACCACATGTTCCTTGCATCCGTCATTGTTTATTTTTAATTCTTTGGAAAATTAACATATTTATCAATTTTAACTTTATTGGGTATAGTGCTACGCATCACCAGCAACACCGATAAATTTACCGCTTCTGTGTATCTGTGCTTCTGGCCATCCATTTTCAGAATAATCGATATAATTTCCGTCATATTTGATGATAATAAATAAAAGACGGAAGAATAAAGCAATACACGCATAAATCTGGTCTATATATTTTTGAAACGCTTGAGTGTCTTCGTTCAATTTGGTTGGGTGGACTGATTTATTCCTGAGTTTTGACCATGCCTTAGCCATTTTCTTACTCACTAAACCATCTTGAACCATTTGGTATAATGCGCTTTTTGGGGATGTATTTCGTAATAAGTCATCAATACTACTCAATAACCTGCGTTTTATTCTTTCCCCGATATCCATATCATTTAATTTCTGTTTCGCTTCTTCTGCTTGTTTAGTAATATCCTTATCAGGCAACCCGAGTTCCCTGAAATATGTCTTTATTATTCCTTCGATAGCAACGCCTAACGAAAGTGAAGAATTCTCAATGTTTGCCTGCCACGCACGATTGACTTTGTGCCAAAAGCCAAATAAATCTGAAAATGGAGAATTAATAGCTGCCGTGTATTTTTCAAAAAAACTGGAAAATGATTGAAGGCATTTTGGTGTCGAATGCTTAAAAGGTATCGGGAACTTTTTATTAGAGTAAGAATTGGTTATAGAATTTATCTTTAAAATAGCATGGTCTTGCTGTGTGTTTTCGACGACTACAGGATGAATAATAGTCCCCGTAATGATACTTAGAGCTTCGAGAATTTTAATATATGTGTCTTCTATCAGATAGTCTGGTGCTGAATTTGCGGTTATTATTAAACAGTTATTAAGTTTTTTAAATTCAAAATTAATGTTGTTGGCTACGAAAATAGATCTATTAAGACGACAACCCCCATTCGGCAAATCTTCTTTTTCATTACAAGGAATTTCATGTTCCCCTGGCACTATAATGAATAGATAATTTTTTTCAGTAGTTGATCCATCCTCTATTGTTTCAATTTCTCTCAACATCGATTTAACAACTTGGCCACTGGCAGGAAACGATACATTGGAAGATACCGAAATGTTGTCCGCAACCCACTCTTTGCCTGACATGTCAATGGCCTTAAGGGTGAAATAATTATCGTATGCAATAATTTTACCGGGTGCGTGATGCTTGAATTGATGCGAAAGTGTTTTCTGTATATCGTTTAATTTCGAGTATAATTTTAGTTGCAATGAACTGTTTTCATCTTGATAAATTGTACCAGGACCAGAATATATTATAGGCTCTTTTTCTGTTTTTTGAGTCAAACAAATATCAATACAATCAATTTCGAATGTATTGGAAATAAACTTTTCGATTGTTTCCAAATTAAAGTTCATAGTATTAAACGTCTATTTTCCTGCATACCATTTATTTTTCATCTTTAATTGTCGGCATATTATCGCATGGCGTGGTGGGTGTCAAGCAAAACACGGCAGAATTATGGTGAATACCAGAAGATATTTTCTATTAAAGATTTAATGCAAAACATATTGCGTTACGTATTTCAAACAGCTTCTCTTTTGATAAACTTGTACCATCTCACCTCACCACGCTTCATTAATCACCCCACTCCTGTTCTGATTCCCAAACACTAAATTCTGTTTTACCAACAGGATAACGTTTGTATCCTGTTTTATGTTTTTTTTCAAGTATGTTGAGATTTACTTGTTTTATAGCATCCTTCAAAGCTTTTCGGGTGAAAGCAGAGCGTGTTGTCTTCAGTTTTTTAACAACCTCGTCAACGGAAGCTACCAAGTCGTCATCTAAAGTCATTTGAATTGTTTTCATAAAATCCTCCAAATAATGTGGATAATTATAGCGATAATAACCCACATTTACCCCGAAGTCAAAAAAATGCTCCCGATATTGTTGAGTGCGCTTTGCTTCAGTCAACCTTATATATTATCAAAATAACTTTTAAAAAAGGCAGGGACCTCGGCTTCGAAGGTTAGCTCTTTGCCGGTGTGTGGATGTCTAAACGTTAGATATTGTGAATGAAGGGCTAGACGGCTCTTCGGCTCGCTTTTTTTACCATATTTATCGTCACCAACGAGCGGATGCCCTTTCTCAGAGAGATGAACCCGTATCTGATTCTTTTTGCCCGTTAATAATTCAATTTCAAGTAAACTAAACTTTTTTGCTTCTTTTATAACTTTATACAGGGTTTTTGCCAATTCCCCTTTTCTTGGATCCTTAACCGAAGAAACTTCATAATCGTCGTTTTCCGCTAAATATGAGGTGATTGTCCCGCATTTTTCAGTTAATATTCCATGAACCACCGCTACGTATTTTTTCTTGACGTTTTTCCATTGCAGTTTTAAGCTTTCTTTGGCTTCAAAACTCTTGGCAAACACAAGAACACCGGAAGTGTCGCGATCCAACCGATGCACAACAAAAAGTTCTCTTTTTGATTTAAAGCTGCCCTTACGTATGTAGTTGGTTAAAATGTGATGAGCTGTTTTTTCTTTTTCATACGCTGCCTTTACCGTCAATAAGCCAGGGCTTTTATCGATGACAATAATATCCCGGTCTTCATAGAGGATAGTTAAGCCCTTGGGTCTATGTCTGAAAGGTATTGGTTTCATTTCTTTCATGGATTTCATGTTTTCGTCTCCTCTTCTTCCAGCTTGATGTCATAGGCATCCAGTATCGTCCCCTTAGCCTTCTCCAGATTTCCCAAAGAAATCTCATAATCAATAATCGCCTTCGCCTCATTACCCTCCGCAGTGGCCAAATCCTCCTGGGCACGCAGGATTTCAAGACTTGTAGACCTTCCTACACTGTACTTTTTTTCCTCTACCTCTAACCTTTTTTGTGCCAACTCCCTCGCCTTTCTCGTAGCGTTAACCCTTTCAATATTGGTCATCACCTGCCGGACAGACTCCCGTACCTCTACAACAATATCCAGTTCCTTTTTTTTGACATTCAAACTAGCTTGTTGTTTCTTGAGCTTCGACTTGTTGTATTTACTCCTTGCCGACCTGTTCCCCAGGGGAATCTCTAAGGCAAGGGTAAAAAACTCCCCCTGAAATTCCTCTGAAAATGTGGAATCGTTGGCATCTGATACTTCATCCCCAAGACCTGTGTACCGCACACCGCCTGTAAAATCCAATGCCGGATACAATTCATTCTTTCGCCTCCTGGTCTGCATGTTTGCATTTTCTGTCTTGAGCTGCAATTCCTGTAATTCGGGACGTCTCCCCATGGCTATTTTGAGGGTTTCTTTCAATTCAACCCTTTTCGGTTCAAAGCTGGGCTTATCGGTCGGGACGACGGCGGCGTCGGAGATAATATCGTTATCTGCAAAATTCATGATCTTTTTAAGTTCGTCCTCTTTGTCCTTAACTGCATTTTCTGCAGAAATTATAGCCTCGACCCTCGACGCTACACCGGCTTCTGCGTCAATTATCTCAATAGGCGCAAGGGTTCCCGTCTCGACCTGTATCTTGTTCTTTCTCAGCAAGTCTTCCGCGCGTTCCTTTGATTTTTTAGCCACCTTTAAATCCTCGATTGCCTTCACAAGATTCCAGTACGCCTCCTGAACAGAATCGGAAACTTCTATTGCCTTACTTTTGAATTTAGCGAAGGAAATCTTTTTGTTGTTTCTGGCAATATAGATGAGGCTTCTGTTATAAAACCAGCCGGCTCCTTTTAACAGAGGCTGCGTGATCTTTGCCTCCACATAATTTTCATAGGCTGGGTTTAGTAACCTAAAGGCATTGGGGTTTACAAAATCACGGAATATATTGTATTCCAGGGATAGAGTCGCACCCGTGGGAATCATCGACTGTATTACAGCATCAGCCGTCTTTCCTTGTTCAACATAAGGGCTAATAGAAGTCGTTTCCAGACCACCAACCAGTTTACTGTTAATCGGTGTTTCGTCATTTTCAATCTTGCCTTCTAATTTCAATGTTGGGTCATATTTTGCCTTTTGTACGGTAATCTCATAATCTTTCATATTCGAATTGAGTTTAGAAATCTCGATATCGAAATTATTGCGCAGGGCATGGACGATGCTATCCTTCAGGCTCAGACTGAGAAACTTCAAATTCGACCCCATTTCGATACCTGCCGAAGGTGTTTGAGATATTGCGGATGGTTTCTGTGCCTTAGGTTTACCCTCACCGCCAAAGGAAACATTCCCCATGTACAAAACCATGCATAAGGCAATGGGTAAACAGGCGCTGCCAACTATAGATTTTTTTTTATACGATGTCGTTATCGTCATGGAGGATATTTTCTAAATAATGGAACAACACGAGAAGAACATTTGAAACCAAAGTCTTTGCAGATTGCACGGATAAAGTTTTTTAATGCCCTTTGATGAGCGCCATGGCCTCTGCGCGGGTTGCCGGATTGTCGCGAAAGATACCACGCACCACGGAAGTTTGCACCCTTGTGCCGGGTTTCTTAATCCCCCTCATGGTCATACAAAGATGTTCGGCTTCGATAATGGCAAGTACCCCTTTGGGTTTTAGCGCCTTCATGATGGATTCTGCAATATCTGTGGTTAGTCTTTCCTGGACTTGCAGCCGCTTTGCCTCTATTTCAACAACCCTTGCCAGTTTACTAATCCCCGTTACCCGGTTCCCCTGTGGAATATAAGCTACGTGCGCAACACCGCTAAAAGGGAGGAGGTGATGCTCACACATGGAATAAAAGGGGATGTCTTTTAGGAGTACAATTTCATCATACTTTTCAGATTTCAATACCTTGATTTCCGAATGCGAATCCTGTCCAATACCGGCAAATATTTCTTCGCACATATCGGCGACCCTTTCGGGTGTTTCTAAAAGGCCTTCACGCTTAGGATCATCACCAATGCCTTCCAGGTATAATCGAACGGATTCAATAATCTTTTTTTTGTCTATCAAAATAAAACTCCTTTATAAAATATCTTGTAAAATCCAAAATTCGAATATCGAAATCCGAAACGAATACAAAAAATTCTTAACTGACATTTTCGATTTTTGGATTTTGTGCTTCGAATTTCTCTTTAGGGCATCAGGCCATAATTTTTCAGTATGCCGGTTAATTGATTTTCATGTTCTTTCGTCATTTCGCAAAGCGGTAAACGCATCTCACCATTTATTCTCCCCAACAGCTTCATGGCAGTTTTTACGGGAATCGGATTGGTTTCGATAAACATGCCCTTGCACAGCGGGAAAAGTTTGTAGTGGCATTTCCTGGCTGCTTCAAAATTGCCATCCAAACAATGTCGGGTTAAAGCGGCTGTATCTGCTGGGACGATATTTGCCACTACCGAGATCACCCCTTTTCCACCCACCGACATGATGGGCAGGGTGAGTGAATCATCGCCTGAAAGGACGGTTATATTGCATAGTTGTAATATCTGTGTCGTTTGATCGATATTTCCGCTGGCCTCTTTTATCCCAACAATATTTTTAATTTCAGAAAGCCTTGCCACCGTCTCCGGTAAGATGGAAATACCCGTTCTGGACGGAACATTATACATTACAATAGGAATATCCACCGCTTCGGCAATTAATTTGTAATGCCGATAAAGCCCTTCCGGGGTGGGTTTATTGTAGTAAGGGGTAATAAGCAGTGCGCCGTCCGCCCCTGTTTTTTTTGCATGCCTTGTCAGACGCAGGGCTTCCGATGTATTATTTGAGCCTGTTCCGGCCAGCACCTTTATCCTCCCTGCTGCCGCGTTGACAACCTCGCCAACCACTCGTTCGTGTTCTTCAAACGAAAGGGTGGCGGATTCTCCGGTTGTACCGCAGGGGACAATTCCGCTCGTCCCGTTTTTAATATGGAATTCAACGAGTTCTTTCAGCTTGTTATAATCAACTTCTCCATTTTTAAAGGGCGTTACCAATGCTACAAGGGAGCCCGTGAACATATTTATTCTCCTTTTGATGTCAGCATATGTACTTTAACTCTACACTACGATCCGGGATAAGACCCAACAAAATATTCCGACTGATTTGCTATACTATAACATAAAACCTCACTTATTCAAGTCTTGTACTGATGTTTCGTGAAATCTTATTATGCCTCCTCGGTGCACCCATAGTTTTTCACATCCTTGTAAGAAGACATCTGAAATAATTTTCGAATTTTTTCCTGAAAAGTATCCATATAGGTATAAAAGACGGGAGTAAGGTAAAGGGTTACAAGTTGTGAAAAAAACAGGCCGCCTACCATGACTAGTCCCAGGGAACGGCGTGCTTCGGACCCTTCACCGAAACCAATGGCTATGGGTAGAGCGCCCATGAGTGTGGCCATGGTGGTCATCATAATAGGACGGAATCTAATCAGACATCCCTGATAGATTGCTTCTCGCGGGCTCTTGCCCTCCTTCCGCTGCGCCTCCAGCGCGAAATCAATCTGCATGATGGCGTTTTTCTTGACGATTCCTATGAGCATGATGAGTCCCACGAAGGCGTAAACGTCAAGGTCGATATGAAAAATGAAAAGCGTCAGTAGTGCTCCCAGTCCGGCAGATGGGAGTCCCGACAGGATGGTTATCGGGTGGATGAAGCTTTCGTAGAGGATACCCAGCACGATGTAAATAACCAGAATGGCCAAAAGCAGCAACATCCCCAGCCCGTGCATTGATGATTGGAATTCCTGCGCTGTACCCTGAAAACTGGTATTAATGGCTGCAGGCAATGTTTTACGTGCAAGTTCATTGACTTTTGTGACAGCCTCGCTCAGTGAAACGCCTGGCTTAAGGTTAAATGAAAGTGTCACGGAAGGGAACTGTCCAAGGTGGTTAATTGTCTGCGGACCTATATCTTCGGACAATGTCGCTACCGTATATAATGGCACAGGGATTCCATTAGATGAATTTATATATAGCATGCGTAGCGACTCTGGTTTTGTCTGATACTGGGGTTCCAGTTCCATAATGACCTTGTATTGGTCGTTCGGTGCGTAAATAGTTGATACCCAGCGGTTGCCGTAGGCGCTGAACAATGCATTTTCAATTTGTCTCACTGTCACTCCATGTGTTGATGCCTTGTCCCGATGAATTACAACGTTTATCTGAGGACTCTTAACCTGCAGATCATTGGTTACATCCTGCAATATTGGCAGATTGCGCATTTCGGTTTCCAGGATCGGGGCATAATGATAAAGTTCCTCAATGTCCGGGCTTTGCAGGGTAAATTGATAAAGACTTTTTGTAAACTGTCCACCGATGCGAATTTCGGGAGGATCCTGCATGAAAACTCTGATACCTGGAATCGAAGCAAGCTTTTGATGCAATATTCCAATTACCTGGATCGAACTGAGACGACGCGCCGGCGGGAGGTTTAAATGGATAAACACAATACCCTGGTTGGAACTTGCAGTAATACTGGAACTTCCAACGCTCGAATAAAAATCCCTGACGTTCGGGTCTTTTTGGATTACATCAGCTACAGTCTGCTGGAGTTGTACCATTTTATCGAAAGAGACCCCCTGTTGCGCCTCTGTAATGCCGAAGATTGTGCCCTGGTCTTCGTTTGGAAGGAACCCCTTGGGAATCGTTACAAAAAAGTACCCTGTGACCAGAAGGATGATACCCGAAACGACCATCGTGGCCCGGCGATGATTCAGGACGTGCCTAAGGCTCCGTTCGTAAACCTTGAATATGGCATTGAAGAAATTTTCGATAAGCATGTAGAGACGTCCGTGTTTCTCTTCAGACGGCGGATGCAAGAATCGACTACTGAGCATGGGAACAAGACTGAGAGAGACGATACCTGAGATCAAGATTGCCACGCAGATTGTGACTGCAAATTCACGGAACAACCTTCCGACAACGCCTCCCATAAACAGCACTGGAATAAACACCGCTGCAAGCGAGAGCGTCATGGACAGGATGGTGAAACTGATTTCTCTTGATCCGTTGAGCGCCGCTTGAAGGGGCTTTTCTCCCATCTCCATATGACGGACAATGTTTTCAAGGATGACAATAGCATCGTCCACCACGAACCCTATTGCAAGAATCATGGCCATGAGAGAGAGGTTGTCCATGCTGTAATTCATCAGATACATAACTGCAAAGGTGCCCATGATGGACAGGGGAAGCGCCAGGCTTGGAATTATGGTGGCGGAAAGTTTACGCAGGAAAAATACTATGGTCGAAACGACCAGTACCAGAGTCAGGATCATGGTGTATTTGACTTCGTGGATCGATTTCATAATTGATTCAGAACGGTCATAGAGGATATGCAGTTCCGCCGAAGGCGGAAGGTGCGACTGAAAAATGGGCAGGAGTTTTTTTACGGCGCCTGCCACTGCGACTGCGTTAGTTCCCGGCTGGCGCTGAACCGCCAGCACGATGGTGCGCTGGATTCCGTTCCGGTCTGCATACCAGGCTGCAGTTTTGTCATTTTCAACGCTGTCAATGGCCTTTCCCAGATCCTCAAGGTGCACAGGCGAACCGTTACGGTACGTAACGATAACCGAACGATAGGCATTGGCCCGGTAGAGTTGCCCGGAAGCAAGGACGGTAAATGCCTTGTGGGTTCCCTGCAGGGTACCTGTGGGGAGGTTTACATTTGCATCGCGCAGCGCATCTTCCACCGTGTCGACTCCAATCCCTTTGACGGCAAGGGCATTGGGGTTAAGTTGAACGCGGACGGCGTACTTCTGGGGTCCAAAAATCTGAACCTGAGAAACCCCGCTGGTCATAGAAATACGCTGCGCCATCATGGTATCTGCGTAATCATTCAGTTCCCAGAGGGGAAGTGTCCGGGAAGTTAGGGCGATATAGAGGATGGGCTGATCAGCCGGATTTACCTTCTTGTACGTAGGTGGCTGCGGCATATTCTGAGGAAGGAATGGCGTCGCCTGAACAATGGCGGTTTGTATGTCCTGCGCGGCTGCGTCAAGGTTCCGGTTCAGGTTAAACTGGAGTGTGATTTGAGTGTACCCCAGAGAACTGGTGGAAGTCATGGAATCCAAACCTTCTATGGTGGAAAATTGCCTCTCCAGCGGCGTGGCAACGGAAGAAGCCATAGTCTCCGGACTGGCCCCGGGAAGGCTGGCACTTACCAGAAGTGTAGGAAAGTCAACATTGGGGAGGTCGCTTACCGGTAGTAATCTGTATCCTGCAATACAAAAGAGAAATATCCCGATCATAACGAGAGTAGTCATGACAGGACGACGAATAAAAGGCCCAGAGATGTTCACAAATTCATTCCTCCGTTTTGTCTGATAATCTTACTGAAGATTATCATCAAATTTTAAGAATAGTTGTAAGTTGAAAACTTAAATCTTTCAACGTGCAACTGTGTTTCATTGGCCTGAGGCTTCGCCTCGCTAGTCATGTAAACCAGAATTGTTCTGCGCCAAAGATTCCAAGTCATTTTTGATTTCCACCTTGATACCGGGGGCAAGTCGCAATTGGCCATCGGTTACTACTTTCTCTCCCGGCTGGAGTCCCTTTGCGATAACTGTTTCCTGGTTAAGGCTATTTCCAAGGACAACCGGACGGAATTCCACCGTAAGGTCAGGTTTAACGACAAAGACATACTGGCCGCACTGTCCCATCTGCATTGCCTGGGTAGGAATTACCACCGCATTTTGCTGTATTGTGAGTGTTAATGCCACTTTAACAAATTGCTTCGGCCAGAGGGATTCGTCTTCATTGGCAAAAACGGCTTTTAGTTGAATGGTCCCTGTCGAGTTGTTTACTTCGTTGTTTATAAAGGTTAACTCTCCAACAGTTGGGTTCTTTTCATTCCCAGGAACGAGAACTTCTACCTTTAAAGTCCCAATGGCTTTGTATTTCCTGATTTCTGATAATTCCTGTTCCGGTACAGAAAATGTTACATATATTGGCTTCGTCTGGTTAATTGTTACCAGTATGCTATCATTGGCCTTGACAATATTGCCCTGATGGACTGCCAACTTTCCAATGCGTCCGTTTATAGCGGAACGGATATAGCAATACCCAAGCTGAAGTCTGGCGTTTACTACAGCAGCATCAGAGGCTTTAACCGTTGCACTGAGAGATTCATAATCGGTGCGATATTGGTCGTATTCCTGCCGTGAAACCACGCCATTTTTAAACAAATCCTCGTAACGACGGGTATCTATTTCTGCCTTTTTCATCTGGGCTGTGTCTTTTGCCAAATTGGCTACGGCCTGTCTGAGTAAAGCTTTAAAAGGGCGAGGGTCAATCATAAAGAGGAGACTTCCCTTTTGTACTTCCTGGCCTTCTTTGAAGTGGATACGGTACAATTCTCCTTCAACCTGTGTTTTGACTGATACGGTAGAATAGGCCTCCACGTTGCCTATGGTGTGTATCTGTACAGGGATGTCTTTCTGGACAGCAACAGCAACGGTAACCGGTGCGCTGGCTGGCATCGCATGTTTCTCTATTGATCCTGGAGAACAAGAAGCTGTAAGAATTACGATTCCCAGGACAAAACTGCATCTTATAAAGAGAAAATAGTTCATTTCCCCGTTCCTTTGATAAAGATTATTACAAACTCTTTGATGATCGTGTCCGTATCGGTACGCCTGTATTTTTTAAGCAACAAGAAATTCTCGGCATCGAAATAAGAAAAGAACATTCCAAGGAATGCCCTTGCTCCTAATTCTGTGTCAAAAGTTCTCAAAATTCCCTTCTTTTGCATTTCAGCAAAGTAGGATGCAAGTGTTTTAAATATTTCATAAATAATGGAATGGTAAATTTTATGGATTTTCTCGTTATACCGGTGTATTTCCGAATGCATTATTCGTACCAGGTCTTTTCTCTCGGCAAGGAAATCCAGAAATCTTTTTGCAATTACCGTGAGCCCTTCTTCATAGGATAACCCTACAATTTCGGGAAGAAGCCCTCTCAGGGCTGGAAGAAATAAATTGGTGTGTATCACTTCTTCAAAGAGTTTTTCCTTTGAAGGAAAATATCTAAAAAGAGTAATTTCAGCAATACCAGCAGCCTTTGCTATCTCTCGTGTAGTTGCACCGAGATAGCCTTTTTTCGAAAAGAGTTTTAGTCCGGACTCCAG
Organism: Planctomycetota bacterium; assembly: GCA_016188675.1. Classification (GTDB taxonomy): domain Bacteria; phylum Planctomycetota; class Brocadiia; order Brocadiales; family Brocadiaceae; genus Wunengus. The sequence goes on along the minus strand of JACPHJ010000051.1, from coordinate 11,271 downwards.
GATTTTATCCTTTGTATTCATGAAGTTTATTTAATATTTTCCATAATGGATGCCTGTAAATTTCAAATAATTTTACAGGCGGGACGCTGCTCTTTGCTCTGCATGACAGCAATTCAGCCCTGAGCAAAAGGAAGAATTTCATCCGGAATGTAAGTAACTACTTACACACATTGTAATTCTAAAAAAATTATCCGTCAATAAAATATTCCTAATATAATGAGTTGTGACAACTATTGAGTGGGTTATACTCAATGTTTACTTCAGCTAGTGAAATAATTATCATTTCAGCATTGAGAATCTTTGTTGTTTTGCTCCACAGAATGACAGTAGCTACCATTCTTGGAAATGGTGGGTGATCTGGTTTGAGTCTTTGAGGTAAAAAAGGGGGTTAACTGATACTTCTGAATTGCTGTTTTTGTATGTGATGCCTGAAAATTAAGTCCTTCATCTCCGAAACGGCCTGCTTGATGCCTACAAAGACCGCGCGCGATACGATGCTGTGCCCGATGTGCAACTCCTCGATATCAAGAGACTCTACAAGCAATCCAACGTTCTGATAGGTCAGGCCATGTCCTGCGTTTACTCGCAATCCCGATTTTTGAGCCGCCTTCACAGCCGCACGGAGCTTTTCAATCACTGCATTCCTGGCAGCCTCATCCCTTGCATTCGCATAATTTCCCGTGTGTAACTCAATATACTGTGCGCCTGCGTCCTTTGATGCGGCTATCTGACGTTCTTCCGGGTCAATAAAAAGACTGACCAGGATACCGGCGTCTTTAAATTTCTTAATTGCATCCGTAATTGTCTTTTTTTGAAATACGACGTCTAATCCGCCTTCTGTCGTAATCTCCTGTCTTTTTTCAGGCACAAGGGTGACCTGTTCTGGTTTTGTATTAATTGCAATATCCACTATCTCCGGCGCCGTTGACATTTCGAGATTCAGCTTGGTAAATATTGTTTCTCTCAGCAACCGGACGTCGCGGTCCTGTATATGTCTCCGGTCTTCTCTCAGGTGAACGGTAATAATATCCGCTCCTCCGAGCACTGCAAGCGAAGCCGCCGTCACAGGGTCAGGCTCGAATGTCCTTCTGGCCTGACGTATCGTAGCAACATGGTCTATATTAACACCTAATTGTATCATTTTGCCTCCAAAGAACGCATTCTTTCGCGGATATCCAAGTGCACTTCTGGTAATTTATCAACGAGTTCGATGTTTTTTGGCAAATCACATTTTATTGGCTGCTTATACGGCCCAGGCGGTCTCAACGCAGTAACATCAATATATAACACCATATCTTCCGCATTCAGCTTATCCAACACAAGTTTGGGCCCTTTTACCCGTATATTGGCATATTCATCCTGGAGTTTTATCTCATAAGGATATTCAGCAGGTCTCATTACCTTGATCTTCATTTTCTCAATGAATCTTGTCTCCTGTTGTTCCGCTATTTGAATCCATACGCGCACGTCTTCGTTACAGGTAACTGGCACCGAGACGTTTTTATCGCCTCTCTTAACAATAACTTTCTGGTCAATTCCGATCCTCCAGGGGAATGTCCGGTTTTGCTCAGCGGTAATTCCGCCGATATCAACTGGAATGGTATTGATAAAAGAAGCCTCTTTTAAGGTATTGAGCGGTCCCTTTACCTCAACTTCTCCCGGAAATATGAATTCATTTGCAATCATATATCCAACGGCTGGCTCGCCTTTCTTTTGTAAATTGACCTTTAATTTTTTCTGCTGTAATTTACCGAGTAGCACATCGACTCTGTCTGGATACACGGACATTAATTTAATGGCGCTTGGAAGGTTCAGGTGCGCCCTTGTAATTGGAATTGTTTGTTTTACCTGATCTTCTATGCCTTCCGGAGATTCCTGCACGACATACCGCGCCTGGATTTTACGGTCTTTTATCATGCCTTCTACATTCTCTATGATACTTTGCGGCCCCCGCAGATGTATGGTAATTTCTTCAGTACTCTGTTCAAGTACGGTAATGCCTTCGGGCACGGAAACACTCAATTTGACCACTTCCGTTAAATCTTCTGTCTGACGATTAATCGCATAAAGCCAGAGTGCAACCGCCATGACCAGTGCCATGAATTTAGTGAGAATATTGCCAGTAAAGATTTCCTTGATCACACCTGCTGGCTCCTTTGGGTACTAAATCTTTCTGTGGAGAGTTCGTCGAGTATCTTTTTTAACCCTTTCTCGTCGATGTCCCGATTCAGCACCCCCTTAAACCCAGTCGAGATCGCGCCTGTTTCTTCTGACACAATAATAACGATGGCATCGGTTTCTTCTGTCAGTCCAATACCTGCCCTATGGCGTGTACCGAGACTCTTTGACAGTTCCATATTTTCAGTAAGCGGGAGCAAGCAACCCGCTGCTATTATTTTCTGCTCCTGAATAATAGCGGCTCCGTCATGCAAAGGAGAGCCAGACCAAAATATGGTACAGATCAGCTCGCTTGACACATCCGCATTTAGTCTCGTTCCGGTTTCTATAAAGTTATCCAGGCCAACTTCCCGTTCTATTGCTATTAACGCACCTGTTTTGTTTTTTGACAAAGTTACAACAGCCTTTATAATTTCATTAGTTACTTTGTATTCGGGTTTCAGAAACACCCGGAAAACAGGGTTCTGGCCGAGTCTTAACAAGGCTCGCCGGAATTCTGGCTGGAAAAGAATAATGATCGGAATAATAAACACGGGTACAAACTCCGTTATCAGCCAGTTTATTGTGTAGAGTTGTAATTTTCGGACAAAGAATAGCACGCCTACGGAGATCAAGACTATAATGAACGCCAGCCCCCTTAAAATACTCGTCCCGCGGGTGCCCTGCATGATCCTTAATACAACATACACCACCGTGAAGATAAGAAATATCTCACCCAGCGACCTGCCTATCATCCAGGCATTTACATTTTCGAATAATTCAGATATTCTTCCAAACATTACAAATCCTAATTAATGATTTATATTCATAAACAAGTCGATTTTGAACGTAACCGTGGATTTCACAGATTATGTGTATTTTTAGCTATTTCCGATGGAATCACAAATCCTTGCAACCTGTACAGCTTCACGCACGTCATGAACCCGCACAATGTGTGCGCCGTTCATAATTGCAACAGCCAGGGTTGCAAGCGTTCCGTATAAACACTCCGGGGTCGAAAGTTTCAAAATAGTACCAATAAACTTTTTCCGTGACGTGCCAATGAGTAGGGGAAATCCCATACTTTTAAACTCTTTCAACCTTTTTAGAATTTCCAGATTCTGATGCAATGTCTTGCCAAAGCCAAATCCCGGATCCAGGATAATTTTACTTTCGTCTATTCCCGCTTCAATTGCACGGGAAACGGATTTCCGAAGATATGATATTATTTCCGGCATTACATTTTTACGGACCGGGTGTTTTTGCATTGTCCTTGGCTTACCCTTCTTATGCATTATGATGACGGGTGTCTTTGCCTCTGCGGCGACCTTTGCCATATGTTTATCCATGAGCAATCCGCCAATGTCATTTATAATCGAAGCGCCTGCATCAATGGCCTTTTCTGCGACTCTTGCCTTATAGGTATCGATGGAAATAGGTTTTCGAACCTGTTTTGATAATAGTTTTATAAGAGGAATTACCCTCTTCAATTCTTCCTCCTCCGATACGGGATAAGCGCCGGGTCTCGTAGATTCACCGCCGACATCAATGATATCAGCCCCTTCTTCTACCATTTTTAACGCATGATTAACGGCATTTTTTACTGTATTATATCGTTTACCATCATAAAATGAATCAGGGGTTATGTTCAGTATCCCCATGACATGCGTTCTGCTGCCAAGATGCAATTTACCATGTGGATACGACACGTCAAACCGTTCTCTTTTAAAATTATTATTTTGAATCTCACATTTTATTCCTTCCAGGCAACTATACCCAACCAGTCGTGGACTGTTTACAACAGCTTCCCGCATTGTCACCAATCCTCTTCCATTGCTTCCACAATACCTTGAGCTACTCTAACAAATGCTTCATTACTGGCTGAACTGAGCGTTTCATTTCTCCGGACAATAAATTCCGTTGGCCTTTTGATATTTTTCCGCTCAACAATTGTCCTTCCCGTCCGTTTATCGACCCATCGGATATCTACCCCAATGGAGACCCGGCTTTCCACGATATTATCCTTCGTGTCTTCTATAAGTGCATTTTCATTGACTCTGTAAATCTTTCCGAATAAGATGGAATCGGCTTCATCTTTATCAACAATATTAAGGCGTGTCCTCAGTAATATCTGATCTCGTACGGCCTTTGTAAGATCAAATTCATATCCTCTGCGAAAGGTATTATTGTCAAAGATTGGCACATAAATACTCCGGACATTGGAACGGAGCAATGATTTAGAACTATAGCCGCAACTTCCCAGTGAAATAAAAAGTAATGATAAAACGATATATGAAAGAATTGTTGTATATTTACGGTCGTGCATATGGGGTGACAGATGTCTAAAAAAAAGTTTTTTCATGGTTATTTCAGCTTTTCCATTTCTTATTTTATAGCTTCAATCATTCTCAGGAATTCTAATCTTTCATTAGCCCTCTCCGCCCAAATGGTACCAGGGAAATCGCTCTTAACATACTCAAAATACATGGCAGCAGCAGCAGGGGTTTTGCGTCTGAGATAAAACTCGCCGATATTAAATTCCCGTTCTGCCTCAATAATCCTTATGTCTTCGATCATCCTCTTCGCATCCTCTACGTGTACGCCGTTCGGGTTCGAGACTAAATATTCTTCAAAACCCTCCCTTGCAGAGATCAGAAGACCGTAGTTTCTTTCTTGTTGTTTCTCGTGATAAACCTTCGTAAGGGGTATCTGGTATTGAACGTAAGGAACCCATTCATTTTTTGGATAATTTTCCAAAAATTTCTCATACGCATCAAGGGCTTCTTCGTATTGTTCAAGTTTAAAATAGCAATCCGCTATCTTAACCTGCGCATCAGGTGCAAGTGGGCCCAGGTGGTGTTTTTCTATGATCTTTTCGAAGACGCTTATAGCCGCATCTTCATTGGTATCCATTTGGGCAATACCAAGTTGATACTCTCTTTCCAGTACTTCCTTTGTCCTTTTTGTGCCTGGATATTTTTGCAACGCCTTCTCATACGCCTTTAAAGCCCTTTTGTAATCACCATTGAGAAAATAGGCCCAACCGATGTTTATTTGAGAAACTTCCGCATATTCAGAATGAGGATCGGTATCAATAATCGCTTCAAATTCCTTCACTGCATTGACATACTTTTGTTCCACAAGAAGAGAAAGCGCATATTTATAACGTTGTTCCAGCGAAGTAGCGGCAGTAGAAGGAGAATCCATCCAGCCCGTCTCCTTATTCCACACCCATTTTGCGTAGGAGGGAGTTGCCATCATGCATATTATGAATAGTACTGAAAGGGCATATGCTATTTTTCTCATCGTATCCGTTCTAATTAATTAAAACTTGACGTATTTCCACGAGTTTAGTTTCTTGTTCAGTATTGAAGTGATATAATATCTCAGCATCTTTTCTATTTCAATACAAATAGGTAATTGTATTTTTACACGTTCCAACTTTTGCATAGTAAGCCCTGTCAACCGTTCAGCAATAAGGACGGCGCCGGAAGGGACGAGAATGCCATTCCGATACTTTACCTGACACGATGTGCATAACACGCCTCCTTCTTTTGCGTTAAACTGCACCCTGGACATAAGTCGAATACTTTTCTTGCAATTTACACAATGTCTCCACTCAGGTAAATAACCCAGAATGTGCAGCATTTTTATCTCAAAAACCAATAACCGTATTGTGGCGTCCGTATCTGTAGATATCCCCGTTAACGTATTTAAGAAGACGTCAAAGAGTTGTTCACACGGGTCGTTTTCTTCGGTAAACTCGTTTACAAGCTCTGCTATATATGAAGCCCTATAGTATTTATCCAGATTGCTTCGGAGCATGGGATAGTTATCCTGTAAAATAGCCTCCGTAAGGGTATGAAGATGTGTATGTTCTTTTTTAATAAAGAGAATCTGATAGTACGTTAAAAGGTCGACAGCCTTTGAACTGTGCCTGCCGGACGCACGTTTAAACCCTTTCGCAATGGTATGGATCTTCCCGTAGTCACGGGTGTAAAAAGTAATTATTTGACTGGAATCACTATAATCTGTCCTTCCCAGCGCAATTGCCTCTGTTTTGATGACAGACATATTATGTAAGGAAACTTTGATTAATGAGGTACAGGGACACAAAACCCGAGGGCCGACAACAGTTCTCCTTCTTTCAGATGCATTTTCTTTGCTTCTTTCCTTTGCTTATCATCATATCCAAACAGGTGCAATAATCCATGAACCAGGTAGAGCGCAATTTCTCCTTCAACGGCGCAACCGTGCTTTTGTGCTAATTTCTCAGCCATTTCAACGGATATGATAATTTCACCCGTTATAGTATTTTCATGCAGAGACGGTTTTTTCTCCGCTTGTTTTTTTACCTTTTTCTGGCGAATCTCCCTATAAGCAAAAGTAATCACATCGGTAGCATAATTATGCCCCAGAAAGGTCTTGTTAATTTCTTTTATCCGCTTATTATCGGTAAAAACAACGTTGAGTTCGGCATCCTGTTTTTCGAGTTTCAGGACACTCCTTACAATTTTCCTTATCTTCTTTTTATCAACAGGATAAAATTTTTGCAGGTTTATAATTTCTAATTTCATCAGAACATTTCATAACACAGCAACCGAAGAGAATAAAGGTGACGTGTGGCAAGTGGCGGGTGACGTTTTTTCTCGTCACACGACACCTGGCACTCGTCACTTAAAAAATCTACTAAAAACTTGTCCTCACGAAAATGGGGAAAGAAATTTTTGCAGGGTAATGTCGTGCTATTATAACTCATATGCGTCAACAATGTCCTGTACCAGCTTGTGACGAACGATATCTACCTTGGTCAGGTACACAAAGGAAATATTGTTGATGTTCATTAACCTTTCCTGTGCATCAATCAGGCCGGACATCTCTCCAGCAGATAAATCAACCTGTGTAATATCGCCAGTTACAACCACCTTTGATTTCATACCGAGTCTAGTTAAGAAAGTCTTCATTTGTTTCACGGTACAGTTTTGCGCCTCGTCCAGGATAATAAAGGCATCGTTCAAAGTCCTTCCGCGCATATACGCAAGTGGAAGAATTTCTATAAGGTCACTTTCGAGATATTTTTTTACGTGAGCGACGTCCATCATGTCCGCTATGGCGTCGTAGAGCGGGCGCAGATAGGGATTTACTTTCGCCCTGATATCGCCTGGCAGATATCCAAGTTTTTCACCCGCTTCAACAGCGGGTCTTGCAAGGACGATCCTTCTGATACGACTACTTTTAAGAAACGAAAGAGCCATGGCAACGGCCAGATATGTCTTCCCCGTTCCTGCAGGACCGATACAAAAAACCAGATCATTTTTTTTGATCGCTTCTATGTACTTTGTTTGTCCGTCCGTCTTTGGTTTTATAAAAATGCCTTTTTGAAAGACATCAATAGCCTGGATAGATTCTTCCGTCGCCTCACTCTTTGCATCTACAATGGCTTGTTCCACGTCTTCCAGGTCTAATCTTCCAGTAGAACGAACAATTTCCAGCAATTTGCTCAATACTTCCTTGCTCGCATCTACCCGTTCTTTTTCCCCTTCCAGTTTCAGTAGTCCATGACGGGCAACCAATTGTACCTGAAAGGCATCCCTGACAAGACGCAGATGCCGGTCGTGACTGCCATAGAGAATAGATGCTTCATCGTCGTTTTCGAGGATAACGGTGTTTTGATACGTTGAGGGTGCCTGAAGATATTCTTTGTTCGCATGAAGTTTTTGTATTTTGACTTTTTGGTTCATATTAAATGAATTTAAAGATTTTTAAGGAATAATATGCAACCGGCATACTAATCAGCAAGCAGTCTATAACGTCCAGTATTCCGCCAAAGGCGGGCACCAGGTTGCCAGCATCCTTCACATTGGAATCCCTTTTCAGAAGCGATTCCGCCAGATCGCCTAACAGGGCTGAAAAACCCACAATTATTCCAAACACGATTGCCCACTTCAGGCTGAATACCCTGATTGCAGGAATAAGACTGAAAATTACGGCTATTAAAACACTGAATAAAAGAGAGAAACATGCCCCCTCGATCGTCTTGTTTGGGCTAATAACCTTTGCCAATTTGTGTTTGCCGTACTTCCTACCCAGTAAATAACCCCCAATGTCGCCAAACTTAGACACCAACAAAACCATAATGAGCATACAAACGCCATTGGGAAGGTAACGCAGGGTAACGGCAAAGCTCAAAAGAAAGAATATATAAAGAATACCAAATATTGTTACCGAGATGTTCTTTACGGCGTCTTTCGTGCCGCGCGTAAATGCCTGGATGAGCAGGAGCCAGAAGATGAGCGCAACAAAGATTTCCTGTCTGATAAAATGGTAATCTACCGAAAAATTCTTGCGTACAGATAACCAATACACCACAAACAACCATACACCGATAACGATACCGGATATACGAAATGGTGAGAAGCCATTCTTCTCAATATCGGTGCCAATTATGGAATCAAGTGACAGAACGCCAAAGAACGCTGCGAACATGATAACGCCGAGTACGACTCTGGTTTGAAGTGTGTTCACTCTCTTAGCCCGCCAAAACGCCGTTCCCGGCGTGTATACTCTTTAAGCGCTTCTTCAAGATGCGCCTTTCTGAAATCGGGCCAGCACACAGGGGTAACCCATATCTCCGTATACGAGATTTCCCATAAGAGGAAATTGCTCACCCGCATATCGCCGCCCGTTCTTATGAGCAAATCCGGATCGGACATATTGCTCATATATAAATATTTTTTGAAGGTATCCTCCGTAATTTCTTCCAGACTTATTTTTCCATTCCTGACATTTTTAGCAATTTCCCTTGCCGCATCTACAATCTCGGTACGCCCTCCGTAATTGAGCGCAAGACAGAGCACCATCCCTGTGTTATTCTTACTTCCTTCCATGGTAATGGCGAGTTCTCTCTGCACGTCTTCCGGAAGCTCGCTAATTCTGCCAATCGCCGTCATGCGGATATTATTATCGTTAATCTCTTTGCGCTCCTTGATAAGGAAATCCTTAAGGAGCTTCATCAATAATTTGATTTCCCGCTGCGGCCTCTTCCAATTTTCCTGAGAAAATGCATACAACGTAAGCTGCTTCAGGTGTTTTTTTGCACACTCACGCGTTATTTCACGGACGGATTCGGCGCCCTCTCTGTGACCCCTGAACCTGGCAAATCCTCTGTGCTTTGCCCACCGTCCATTCCCATCCATAATAATCGCAATATGTGAAGGCAAATGCCCCTTTTCGGTCATACGAGACTCACAACCTGACCACGGTCAGGGCCAACAGAAAGCATTTCTACTTTGACGCCTAAAATCTTTTCAAGCGTATCAATATAATTTCTCGCATGAAGAGGGATGTCCTTTACATTGCGCATCCTGGACGTGTCCTTCTGCCAGCCAGGCACTTCCTTGTATATCGGCTCGCATCCGGGCCGTGCCGCCAAATCCATGGGAAATACGTCGTACACCGCGTCGCCGAATTTATAGCCAACACAAATTTTTATCGTTTTCTGTTCGTCCAGCACATCCAGTTTCGTCAGTATCGTACCGTCTACGCCGTTTATCATAATGGCATGTTTTACGGCAACAGCATCAAACCACCCGCAGCGCCTGGGCCTGCCCGTAGTAGCGCCGTACTCGCCCCCTTTTTTCCTCAAATGTTCACCAAGTTCGTCATTCAATTCAGAAGGGAATGGGCCGCTGCCGACCCGGGTTGTGTAGGCCTTCATTACGCCAAGCACCTTATGAATCTGCCTGGGGGAAATACCCACCCCAACCGCAGCGCCTCCGGCAGTGACAGACGAAGAAGTAATAAAGGGATACGTGCCAAAATCCACGTCGAGCATCGAACCCTGAGCGCCTTCGAATAATATCTTCTTTTTGGCTTTTATGGCCTCATCCATGAATACCACCGTGTTACACACGAAAGGCTTTATCTGCTCTGCATACCCGCAATATTCGTCATAAATTTCCTTCCACGATAATGCATCAGTATTAAACAATTGAACGAATATCTTGTTTTTTTCCTCTACGATTTTTTTAATTCTTTGTTTGAAGTGTTCGGGATGGAATAGCTCGGCTACCCGTATACCATTACGAGCCATTTTATCGGTATAACATGGGCCAATTCCCCTGCGGGTCGTGCCAATCTTTTCATCGCCTTTTTCAGACTCGGAAAGTTCGTCTAATTTCTTATGATAGGGAAATACAAGATGCGCTATCTCGCTGATGCGAAGGTTGTCACCGACTTCTATATTTTTCCCCCTTAACTCAGCGATTTCTTCCAGTAACTGGCGGGGATCGAGAACCACTCCGCTGCCAATAACGCAGTATTTGTTTTTTCTGAGGATTCCTGAAGGAATGAGATGCAATACAAATTTTTCATTATTTACGACGACCGTATGGCCTGCATTACTACCCCCTTTGTATCTGACAATTATATCGAACGATTCAGTGAGTATATCAACAATCTTACCTTTACCCTCGTCACCCCATTGTAAACCGACAAGGCAGGCATTCAAGCTCCTGTTTGAATATTCCATAAAAATTTGGCAAAACCCTCCGAATTCATTGAGAAATAAGCTTTTACAAAATTATAAAAAACAGGGTAATAATTGTCAAGGGAATACGGTTTTCAGGCTTGACATCAGTCTCTTATAGACAAAATATTGCTCAAGAAGAGGAATTATGAAAATCCCCTCTCGGGAGGGGACTAAGGGGTGGGTCTTGGGGGTGAAGCCAAAATTCGAAGCCTAAGTCAAACTTTCTTCAAAGAACCACTACGTTGTTCCAAAATTTCATAATCGAGCCAGGATTGCCTTGAACCAGGGTTTTTCACGGACATTTTCAAAGTCCCTGTCTTCTTTCAAATGCTGACGTGATGGCATTACCCCTAAATTGATGCATTTTTCCAACCACTCCTTGCATTCATCTTCCTGTCCCCTGATGGCACACCAGCAGGCAATATTATATGCGGCGCTTCCCGGTAAATTCGATTCCGTCTTTAGCAACATATCTTTTGATTGGGCGAAGAGTCGGTCGGCCTCATCCCCAGTCTTGGTCTTGGCCTGGTGATACAGGGCAGTACCCCAGTTGTTGAGGGCTTCGTGCTTGTCTGGCTTTATTT
>JACPHJ010000043.1 GCA_016188675.1 Planctomycetota bacterium | reverse complement strand
GGTTTGGCAGGAAAAAGCGTCGCCCATGTCATATAGGCAAGCCGAATCATCTCGGGTCTCTGGATAGAAACTAAGAAATTACAATTCGGTGAAAATTCATTATTACTTCCCATTGATCGATTGATTCTTACAAAGGGCGCTCGTTTGATGTACTCTTCAACCAGAGCCAGCGTATTGGGGAGATTGTTCATAATCTCGGTTTGTTGGGGATTGAGTGTTTTGAGACGAACCGCTTCACTTCCGACATACACAGTCACCTTGGCGCTACGGTTCTTAACGGTGGAATGAACGGCTACATTCCCGAATTTTGTAAATGAGGCAAACCTCTCAGCGCTGCGTCGCAATGTCCAGTCCGTAGAATTTATGACATTTGGAGCGCCGCTGAAGTATTTTACAATCCGATTAACAGCCTCAAACTCACCCACTGATGCAGATGTTGTTAATGACATATGCGCCCCTTTCGCTTTCGCTGATTGTAACGAGTACGAGAGTTTTCCCTCATATTAAAGCATTTATCGAAGTATAAAATTATAGTATTATAGTAAAAAGAATAGATTATGCAAATGAAAATTTATTTTGAAAAACAACCTTAATTCCATGATTTATGAAGGGGTACTCAGTTGAATTTTCATATTACCTTAAAAATTGAATATCCAGGCAGGTTTTAATCCGGTCAGGTTGATTTGTAACAGCAGACCTTGTTTCGGCCGGTATTTTTTGCCGTGTACAAAGCTTCGTCTGCCCTTTTTATGAGGTCTTCTGCGTTATCAGCATCCACAGGCACGCAGGCAATTCCTATACTCACCGATAATTGAGATTTTACTCCATCGTGCTTAAATGGATATGCGTAAACGGTGGAACGTATACGTTCTGCCAGCATAAGAGGCTGAGGCGTAACACGGTCTCTTAATATTACGGCAAATTCTTCTCCTCCATAACGGGCACATATATCAACGACCCTGATCTGCGATTTTATTACGTCCGCAATAGTCTTCAATACCTGGTCTCCAACCTGATGGCCGTAAGTATCGTTGAACTGCTTAAAATGGTCAACATCGATCAACAAAAGTGAAATGGTATAATTGTAACGTTTCAAAACTTTGATATTCTCATCCAATTTCTTGTGAAATTCCTTATGATTTAATAAACCGGTAAGTCCATCAGTAATTGCAAGCTGTTGTACCTGTTCATACAGTCTTGCATTTTCTATAGCAACAGATGCCTGGTAAGTTATGGTTAAGAGTATTTCCTCATCTTCAAGAGTAAATTGTTCGTTATTGGCTTTGTTGGCGAGGAATATTTCACCGCATACTACCCCTTCATTAACTACAAGCGGCACACCAAGAAGTGTTCGGATCTGAGGCTGATTTAGCGGCAATCCAAGAGAACGCGGGTCTTCCATGATATTATTTAATCGAAGCGTTTTACCTTTCCTTGCTACCACACTTAACAGAAGGCTTTTTCCCTTTGGCAGATCATGAATTTCGCTGGGTTCAAATAGATTTGGAATTGAAACCTTAAAATATTTAATTTTTTTCAGGTTCTCATCTAATATGGTCAAAACTCCCATTTCAGCATTAACAATCCTTCGTGAAGTGTTAATAAGGTCTTGGAGAAGACGTTCAATCTCAATGTGAGAGTGTATTTCTACGGCCACATCGTTGAGGTACTTGAGCTGTTCAATCTTTTGTCTGACCGATGCGGCCATCACATTAAAGGCCTTTCCTAACTGTCCAATCTCATCACCGTTAGTAAATGGGACTTCCTTTGTAAAATTACCACTGGCAATTTCTTTGGATATCGAAGCAAAGATCTGAATGCGCTTTGTGCTCAACCGTCCTATGGCAACAGATGACACGACGACTATACAGGCTATAATACTGCTGATAATGCTTATATAAAATATGCTGGTGCGAACAGGTTTAAGGAAGGTCGATTCTGGTATAGTACTCATGATTCGCCAGCCATTATCCATCACCTTGATTACCGAATGATAGGTTCCTTTTCCTATAACCAGTCCATGTTTGAAATATTGAGGTGGCAACACCCTGGTTACAACATCCATTACCTCTGGTTTGTCTGTAGGTGTTATCTCCTTGATATCACTTCCATACCGTTTTCCCTTCAGGATTTGTTCTTTGACTTCTGGTTTTAAAGATGACCATGACTTGAATATCGAGTCCTTGCTTGTTGAGTGAGCAATACGCACCCCGTCTGAATTGGATAGTATTACTGCATTCCCAGAACCCACCCGTCCATTCTCAATTTCAATAAGTTCCCACAATTCTTCTGCTTTGCACTGTGCTACCAGAACGCCGAGTATTTTATCCGCATGCCTGACGGGTACACTAAAATAGACCGAGGGTTTACCATTATCCAGCGAAGGCGCAGAAATATGTTTTTTTCCCTTAACTGCCTCATAAAAAAACGCCCTCTCTCCAAAGTCAGCAGTACTTATATCACTGGTACTTAACAGTACCTTACCATCCGTAT
>JACPHJ010000044.1 GCA_016188675.1 Planctomycetota bacterium | reverse complement strand
TGGTAAAACAAGAACAACTGAAAAAGCGACTCGAAGAAATATACCACGAGGAAGAAAGCCAGAAGCTCTATAAATTACGCAAAGAAAAGGCAGAGTTACCCTTTGGTCATATGAAACGGAATTTAGGAGCCGGTCAATTTTTGTTGCGAGGCAAGGAAGGAGTTAATGCAGAGCTATCAATCCTGTCAACCTGTTTTAACATGGCGATAATGATAACCATACTTGGTGTGCCAATGTTGATTGCAAAGTTCAACGGCATGTAAAACCTTAAGGGTTAGGTACCGGAATGCACTAAAAAGGTATATTACGGAAATTTTTCTACCTAAAACAAAATAGAGTATCGAAAAAAATTTATTCTATGCTTTTTAAGTTAAATATATACCATTGCTGTAATTTTCATTTGACCCAGTCTGTTTGCTTCACCCAACAAAACTGCAACAAATAAAGATAAAGCAGAAGCTTTGCAATCGGCTGTACTCAATAGAAAGGACGGTATTTTGCCATGGTTACAGAAATGGTGGTGAAGGAATCTTTGTCAGGTGAAATGATTTCTGCGGGAGCAGAATTAACACGTTGTCTTGATGATGCTAAATTTTTAGTCTCTGCATCATTATGGTATTATATGTCTGACACAAACACATGGAGACTTATTATCGCCAGCCCCATGATAGAAGTTCAGGGCATCAAAAAAGCCTACAAACAAATTCAATCAGTAATTTTTAAAATGCCAGCAGACAAACCAAAAATATCGCTGAAAGATATAACAGTTGTTGGTCCCAAAGACCCTCTAGTTTCTCTTTTGAGGGTTTCCATAAAAACAGGAGATGGAATATCAGGCATGAGGCTCTCTCAAAACATAATCAATGGGGTATTAATCGAAGATACTTATATTTATCGCCTAACTTAAAGTAAAAGCCAAACTCTTTTTGTTTCACTCATAATATTTCTCACTAATTATAACATAACGCTGCAAAGCCACAACCAAATCCCCCTTAGTAAAGGGGACGAAGGGGGTTGTGAAAAACCTGCTAAAAACGCCTTCCTCAATAACATCATTTCCTCCGGCAAATAAACGAAATCCGATAAGTAAGTTGTTGGGTTTCACTTCATTCAACTCATTCTACAATACTTACAATACCTTATAGCTTCTGCATGTTCATTATTTAAGTAATTAAATTTGTTTTGTTTTTCTATGCCCGTAATATTAAATATCAAGAGATACGATTGCCACAACTCACTTTGACAATTATCCCAATAGGTGACCACACCAACAAAGTATAGTGAAATATTTCAAATGCAAATTCACTTTATATGTTCCTCAAATGTATTGTCAATTAAAGATTCAATTTCCAATAATCTTTCTGCTTTTATAACACACCCAATATTTATTGGTATTTTAGACTCTGAAAGAGGTACTTGTGTTGTGGGTATATTAACTATTTTTATCACTCCTTCTATTGGCATTTGCGGCCCAGCATATAAAATACCAAGTAATGCCAACTGCGGTCCTCCACCAGTAACATTAATAGGTCCAGTGGCAGAAAACTTAAGACCTTCTTTATAGCGGAATACAGGTGAACCGCTAGAGCCAGGGAAACATGCTGCGTCAATTAGAAATTCTTTTCGGCCTTGGTAATCAAGACTCGGGTGTGTTGCTGTTATACCTTTGCGAAATATTGGCATATTGTTAACATGATCCCAAATACCAATCGGATATCCAACCATTATTATTTCTTCTAATGCCAATAAATTTTTAAGCTTATCAGCAGAAGGTATGATTTCTTTGCTTAGTCCTTTGTAATATAAAGGTTTCTTATATTCAGCAGCTTGGGATATAAGCTCGCCTATGAACAATGCTGCTAAATCTACTTTAGGGTCTGGATGATTAATTGTATATTTAGTAATTTGATAATCTTGCATCTCACATGGTATAGTTTCTCCAATAATAGGATTATTGTTATCATCTTTTTTTGTAAAAAACAACGTTGCCTTCTTTATTCTATTAAGTACATGCTTATTTGTAATTATAGCGGGAGCACATGTTTTCCCATCGTGTTTAAATAAAAAAAAGAAACCTGTTCCAGATACTACATTTCCATCAATACTAATACATTCTATACGAGTAGTAACATGTGCTAGCTGTCTGGGTATTGAGTAATCTTCAGTCATTTTTATTACTCCTTCAGGTATTGCGGTTGTACCTTCTCTTTTTCTTATCCTAATATTTTTTCCGTTACTTTTCTCCCCTATCATACCAAAACAGATGCAATCGATACAATTGTGTATGTTGGGTTGTGTAAAGCGAAACCCAGCAAATCAAATTATTCATGCCCTACTTTTACTGACCCGAACGAGTCGTAATCTGTCGCGGTGGTTTATCATTTGACTAATTCTTCGGCTCCGTCCGGAATGATGTCATGCAGAGCGGAGTCGAAGCGTCACAATGAAGCCCCCCTGTACCAAGTACAGAGTAGGCATTGGCTGTCCACAACTATTCTCGACGACAATCTGGGAAGGGATCGGCGCTACAGTTGCTTCGTGGCATAATCATTTGCCTCTCAGGCAGTCCACAACCTTCAAATTCTGTAACAATTTAGCTTTTTGAAAAATCCGTACATTCACATGTGTAATTCGCACAAAACGGAACGCGTAGCGCGGGTGGTTTATCCCCCGCACAAGCCGACCACAAGGGATCGGCGCTACCTTTTTCAAAAAGCTAAATTGTTACCAAATTCTTTATACGTTCAAATTCTCAATTATTCTTTTAGACCGATGTTTGATAAAGTAAATGCAGATATTGGTATCAAGCATGAACTTCATCAAACAGTTCCTCCCGCTTCTGCGTTTCAGGCTGAGTTCTTTCACTCATAAAACAAGGAATGCATGGGCTATCATTGGGCTGAAAATACTGTATTCAACGTCTAAAATCAATGGAAATTTATTTGACAGACAACTCTGTCTGGTGTATAGTGTGTCATGCTTCGGGAAATAGAAAGCCAGCCACGGGACAGAATAATTGACACTGCCTTGCGCCTGTTTTATGAGCAAGGGTATCTTGCGACTGGTATTAATCAGATTATTGCAGAATCGCAGGTTGCAAAGGCAACATTTTACAGCCATTTTTCGTCTAAAGAGAATCTTTGTATTGCGTATTTGCAGGCGCGCCACGTGATTTGGATGAAGTGGTTGGATGATAGTGTTGACAGGCACAAATCCATTGAAGATCGCATTATTGGGGTATTTGGTTTTTTAAAGGAGTGGATGGTAAAATGCAATTTCAGGGGGTGCGCTTTTTTAAATATTGCTTCTGAAATACCCTCGCTTAACACTAAGATTCGGGCTGAGGTGGTTAAGCATAAAGACGACCTGAAATTATATCTGAAACAAATGGTTTCACAACTAAAGGATTCTGATAAACGCTACAAAAATACTGATATTAATAAGGATGTTGATATGGTGTACGTCCTGGTAGAAGGCGCTATTGTCGCAAGCCAAAATTACGGGCAGGTATGGCCTATTCAGGCGGCTGAAGACGCGGTTCGTAAGCTGCTGAACATCTAAAAAATTTTTATTACAACCAGACAGACTTGTCTGTCGCAAATGTTTTTCAAGATAATTAAAATCATTGAGCTGGGCAAAAGTGAAATGAGTTTCAGTTTTGATAGTTAAATTATTTTAAGAAAGGAGATTTCGTATGGGTTACAAATTTCTTGTTGATACTTATGAAACGGAACGGATGAAAACACTCAGCACCTGGAGTACGTTTAAAGATGAAGACATGAAAAGGCGTCCACATCCGCAGGACAGAAGGGGAAGGAATGCCCATGAGCATATGGTTCACCAATGCGTTGGAGAAAATATGTGGTTTTGTAATATGATCGGGATTGACGTAAGCGCCCCACCTTTGCCGGAAAAGGAAATACGCCTGGAATTTATTAAGCGTTACGCAGAGGATTCAGGGAAACGCCTCGCCTCTTTAAGAGAAAAAAATGATGCATGGTGGGAAGAAGAGGTAAATTTTTTTAATGTAAAGCGTTCGCGTGCCTGGATTGTTACAAGGAGAATCGCCCACACAGCACACCATCGCGGTCAAATGACGATGTTACTGAGAATGGTGGGAAGAGAAATTTACAGCACGTATGGTCATTCTGCGGATACCGGCGGTTTGATGCAAAACAAAGCAGCGACTATCTATCCATATACAAGTGTTGAAGCCCTGATTGACGGAGAAACAGCCGGTGGTAACAATAAAGCGACATTACCAGGCCCCGGCGATAAGCCGTGCACGGAGCGTCCAAATCCGGCATAAGGAAGAAATGATGGCCGCATCCCTTTATAAGTCTGCCTTTATGTAAAAAGAATATTTCCTATACAATCAAGTTGTTGCAAACTGGCGCCGGATATATTTCCTGCTGTCTTGTGTTTTAAGACATTACGGGTAAAATTATTACGAAATACTTTCCGGATTTAATCGTATACGAATTTTCATTTTGTTTATGCGGATTTACGGGGGGGTTGCAGGCATAAAATCCCCCTTAGAAAAGGGGGCATGGGGGTTGTAAAAATTCATGAAAAACACAACCCCCTGTATCCCCCTTTGGTAAGTGGGACTAACTTGATAAATGGCGGTATATCTCGGTGAACATTTTAAGTAATGGGTAAAGGAATTATGACAGGAGGATATTCGTGGCATTGATAAGCTTGCAGGACGTGAGTATTGGCTTTGGAAGGCCTTTGTTGATTGAGCATGCTAATTTGCAGATAGAACGGGGTGAAAGGGTGTGCCTTCTCGGTCGCAATGGCACCGGCAAGTCTACCTTGCTAAAACTGATCAATGGAGACCTCATACCCGATGCAGGCGAGATTGTCCGTCAAAAAGGGATGCATACCGCCTATCTTTCCCAGGAAATTCCCAGGGAATTAAACGGCACTGTATTCGATATCATATCCGGCGGGTTTGAGACACCCGGTAGTTGCAAGTCCACACGAAACGTCGATCAGGAGTGGAAAAGGCATCATAAGGCAGAAAAGGTGATTTCGCAGATGCAATTAGATGCCGATGCCGGATTCAATACGCTTTCCTCCGGTCTCAAACGCCGGGTGCTGCTTGCCAGGGGGTTGGTGTGTGATCCCGATATTCTTTTACTCGACGAGCCGACCAATCACTTAGACGTTGATTCTATTCGTTGGTTAGAAGATTTTCTCCTGCGTTATGGCGGAACGATACTCTTCGTTACCCACGACCGTACGTTCCTGAAGAAACTGGCCACCCACATTATTGAGCTTGATCGCGGAAGTCTTTCGAGTTGGGCGTGCGATTATGAGACCTTTCTTGTGCGCAAACAGGCAGTCCTCGATGCTGAGGAAAGCCAGCAGGCTATTTTCGACAAGAAACTGGCGCAGGAAGAGATATGGATCCGGCAGGGCATAAAGGCCAGGCGTACCAGGAATGAAGGGCGTGTACGGGCGCTGGAAGATATGCGTAAGGCCCGGATAGAACGGCGTCAGGTCATGGGCACGGTGCGCATGCAAACCCAGGAAGCCGAACGTTCCGGCGCACTCGTGATAAAGGTTGAGGACGTCTCCTACGGCTATGATAACAAACCGGTTATCAGCGGTTTTTCTGCGGCAATTATGAGAGGCGATAAGATCGGGATTATTGGCCCAAATGGCTCTGGCAAGACCACGCTTCTGCGGCTTCTATTAGGAGAATTGACTCCCCGGCAGGGCAACGTGCGCCAAGGCACACGCCTCAACATCACCTATTTCGACCAACTCCGCGCTCAATTGAAGGAGGATAAATCGGTGTATGATAACGTAGGGGATGGGAACGACGTTGTTACGATTAACGGTAAACCACGGCAGGTTATCAGTTATTTGCAGGATTTTCTGTTTTTTCCCGACCGCGTGCGCGTCCCAGTAAATGCACTTTCGGGCGGAGAGCGTAACCGGCTCCTGCTTGCACGGCTATTTGCCAGACCGTCAAACGTCCTCGTAATGGATGAACCCACGAACGATCTTGACTTAGAAACCTTAGAGTTGTTAGAAGAATTGCTTTTAGACTACAAGGGCACACTCCTCCTGGTCAGCCACGACCGGACGTTCCTCAATAATGTAGTTACCAGTACCTTTGTGTTTGAAGGGGAAGGACAGGTGAATGAGTATATTGGCGGATATGACGATTGGCAACGCCAGAGCGAATTAAAACAGAAAATTTTTCAGGAGAAAACCCCATCAAAGACAGAATCGGTTCGCAAGCAGTGCGAACGGCCTCTCAAGCTTACCTTTAAGGAGCAGCGTGAACTTGAAGCACTGCCTCAGCGTATTGAAGCCCTGGAAGCAGAACAACATCAATTGTATCAGGCCATGAGCAACCCCCTGTTTTTTCAAAAGGGGAAGGATGAGGTCGCAAATATCAAGGCCAGGGCAACATCCCTGGATTGCGAATTAGCTGAAGCCTATCAACGATGGGAGACTTTGGAAAACTTACAGAATACAGTACCTTTTTGATATTGCAAAATAACGACTTACTTGTATAATTTATTACGTAAGCAACTCTGTTGGCAGCTTAATTTATATTGTCATCTTTTTGGAGTCTAACCTATGATCTGGAAAAAATGCACATCATTTAAATACGGGTGAGTGCACTTACTGAAGTGGCGGTGCCATTTCCAGGTTAAGTGGATAAGGTATAGACTCTTAAAGGACCACCCGTAGTACATTTCCAAAAGAACGCAAGGGACTCTTCTCCCTTGCAATGTATTTATATCATCCAATAAGAAATCTTAGCCTCCATCCATCTCAGCTTCATCTTACCAGGAAAAGATACCGCCCCTTCGTCCAATAGTTAATTGGAGAATCTTTTTATTCAGACACGGATTCCCGCAGATATACGCAGATAATAATTTTAATTCAAAATTGCGGTTGTAATGCGAACTAAAGTTCGCACTACATTGAATAAGTAGCCGAAGGTCTAACTTAACAGGTATTTTAAATGGAGGATAAAATCATGGTATCTTTATTGATTGATGGGAAAAAAGTAGAAGCAGAACCGTCTCAAACTATTTTACAAGCAGCGCACAAGGTAGGGATTCATATCCCTACCTTGTGCCATGACCCACGACTTGCCCCGTCCGGGGCATGCCGGATGTGTGTGGTAGAGGTAGAGGGTGCGCGATCCCTGGTCGCTTCCTGTGCAACCCCTGTCTCAGAAGGTATGAAGATCTCTACCCATAGCAAATCAGTAACGCGTGCACGGAAACTCAATCTGGAACTTATCTGGTCTCATCATCCCAACGACTGTCTGACCTGCGATAAGACAGGAGAATGCCAGCTTCAAACACTTATGTATGAATACAACGTAAAGACCTCACGATTTGTAGAAGAAAATCCACCTTCAAAACCCGACGATTCAAACCCGGCGATCTATAGAGACATGAACAAATGCATCCTCTGTGGTAAGTGCGTCAGGATCTGTGATGAGGTTCAAAACCAGCACATCTGGGCATTTTCAGACCGTGGAATACAGACTTCAATTGCTACCGCCTTTGAAAAACCATTAAAAGATGCCGGATGCGTATTTTGCGGACACTGCGTTTCCGTATGTCCTGTGGGTGCCCTTATGGACAAACCCTCCATACAAAAGGGTCGTCCGTGGGAAACAAAGAAAGTTCGTACAGTCTGCTGTTATTGCGGTGTGGGATGCAGCCTCACGCTTCATGTAAAAAGGGGTGAAATTCTCAAGGTAACAGCAGATACTTATTCACCTCCAAATTATGGCAGCCTGTGCGTCAAGGGAAGGTATGGATTTGAGTTTTATAAAAGCCCGGATCGTTTAAAATCACCTTTGATTCGAGATCATATTGACCAGCCCTTTCAAGAAGCAAGCTGGGACGAGGCCATTAACCTGATAGCCAGGAAATTAACGGAAATCAAACAGAAATACGGTCCGGACGCCTTTGGATGTCTCAGTTCGTCAAGAGGCACTAATGAAGAGAATTATTTGGCCCAGAAATTTGCCCGTGCCGTAATGGGGACCAACAACATGGACAACTGCGCACGTGTATGCCACGCCCCATCGGTAACCGGTCTTAGGGCAGCCCTGGGAAGCGGCGCCGCCACTAATTCCCTGGCTGATATTGAAGGCGCAGAAGTACTCATAGTCAGCGGCTCAAACACCACCGAGGCACATCCTGTAGCAGCCTTAAAGATTAAAAAGGCCGTAAGGCAAAACGGGGCGAAGCTGATCGTAATCGACCCGCGGGAGATTGAACTTGTACAGTATGCAACCGTATGGCTGCGTTTAAAACCAGGCACCAATGTCGCCCTTATCAATGGTTTGCTTCACGTCATTTTAAAAGAAGGGCTGGAGAACAAGGAATTTATCCAGCAGCGCACCGAGAATATTGACATGATGAGACAGGTAGTAGCGCAGTATACACCTGAAAGTGTAGAAGAAATTACCGGGGTGCCAAAAGAAGATATTATCAAAGCTGCAAGAATCTACGCAGGTACAAGGAAGGGTATGATCGTCTATGGCCTGGGGATGACAGAACATAAGGCCGGCTCACACGGCGTTATGTCCCTGGCCAATTTAGCCCTGATTACCAGCAACGTAGGCCGTCCTAACACAGGAATCAATCCCCTCCGTGGGCAGAACAACGTCCAGGGTTCATGCGACATGGGGGCATTGCCAGACGTCTACACCTGTTACCAAAAGGTAGACGACTTTGCGGTCAACAAAAAATTCTCAGAGGCATGGGGCTGTCAACTTCCTGCAAAACCGGGACTGAAGGAACCGCAGATGTACCGGGCAGCCTTGTCTGGTAAATTGAAAGCGATGTATATCATAGGATACGATCCGGCTGCAACACAGGCAAATATACACCATGTGAAGTCGGCCATGAGAAAGCTCGATCTTCTTGTCGTACAGGAAATTTTTATGACGGAGACCGCCAGACTGGCACATGTAATACTTCCTGCCGGTTGTTTCTTCGAAAAAGACGGCACCTTTACCAATGCAGAAAGACGAGTAAGACGGCTAAATCAGGCCATTCCTCTGCCCAAAGGGACAAAACACGACTGGGAGATTATCTGCCTGATTGCCAACGCTATGGGATACCCCATGCATTACCACCATCCGGGTGACATTATGAACGAAATTGCCCGCCTTACTCCTGAATTTGCAGGAATCAATTTTGAACGGCTTGAAGGTGACGGGCTGGTATGGCCTGTGTGGGATAAGCAACACCCCGGCACACCCATTTTGCACCAAGATACCTTCACCAGAGGGAAAGGGCGATTCAACGACCTCTTGTACACACCTTCTGAGGAACTACCCGATGGTAGCTATCCCCTGTATTTGACCACAGGTCGCCGTCTTTATCATTATAACAACGGATCGATGTCGCTTCGGAATCCGGAGATTCACGCGATAAGTTCGGAGGAATTCGCAGAGATCCATCCCGGTGATGCCGAAACACGCGGCATAAAAACTGGGGATAAGGTGAGGGTAACATCAAGACGTGGTACTTTGGAAGTAAAGGCGCATGTCACCCAAAAATCCCGGCCTGGGAGTATATTCCTGTCCTTCCATTTCCCAGGGACCCCAACTAATGTCTTAACGGGACCCGGAGAAGACTTATTGGCGCTTACCCCGGAATATAAGGTGTGTGCTGTAAAAGTGGAGAAGGCTTAATTGGTTTCTTAACAAAAATGTAGCGACGACCCTCGTGGTCGGCCAATGGCGGGGGATGAACCCCCGCGCTACAAGTTCCGATTCATTCGGGTTAGGGATCAAAAATGAATAATTTCTTGTTGTCTTTCTGCTAAACAAAATGTATCCTGTAAAGTCTTATATACCACATTTATATACGACATTATGCAAGGATGTTTTTCCAAAGTAGCGGCAATTCATGAATTGCCGCTACATGGTTTGTTTGAAATTCCTATACAATCAA
Source organism: Planctomycetota bacterium (assembly GCA_016188675.1). Classification (GTDB taxonomy): domain Bacteria; phylum Planctomycetota; class Brocadiia; order Brocadiales; family Brocadiaceae; genus Wunengus. The sequence continues at coordinate 8,438 of JACPHJ010000044.1, read as the reverse complement.
GCTATTCTATAACAACATGATAACACCAAAGGTATTAATCCTCAGAACGGCTGGAACAAATTGTAATTACGAAACCCAATATGCCTTTGAAAAGGCAGGGGCTAAGGTGGATGCTGTCCATATCAACATCCTCCTAACAAATAAGAAGCTGCTGAAAGATTATCAAATCTTAGCCCTGCCAGGCGGATTTACTTACGGAGACGACGTCTCTGCCGGTAAAATACTGGCAAATCAGATCAAATACAATTTGGAAGAGGACATCAAAACCTTCATCCAAGAGAAAAAACTCATTCTCGGCATCTGTAATGGATTTCAAACCCTGACAAAGGCCGGTCTGTTACCGGCAATCGACAAGAAGCAGCAGGAAGCCACACTTACCTTTAACGACTCAAATAAATTCGAAGATCGGTGGGTGTACTTAAAAATATGTTCGAACAAGTCTGTCTTTGTTAAAGATGGAGACATATCGAAAATGTACCTCCCCATAGCACACGGTGAGGGGAAATTTGTCACACAAGACGAAAGCATCCTGAACAAAATTACGACAAATCATCAGGTCGTTTTTAAATACGTCAACGAACAAGGCGAAGAAACCGGCTATCCCTGGAATCCTAACGGCTCTATCCAGAATATCGCAGGAATTTGCGACCCAACAGGTCAGATTTTGGGCATGATGCCCCATCCGGAAAGACATCTGGAGCCTACACAGCACCCGCGATGGACACGCAATGGGTTAAAGGAATTTGGAGACGGATTCTTGATTTTCAGGAACGCAGTCGATTACATTAAATCTAATTTCTAAATAGACATAATTCGGAGACAAGACACAATGCATAAGAATGTAACCTTACATAAAGAGAGTGTACCTGCGGTTGATTTGACCAAATGTCGAGCCATACTGTCTAAATATAATCAGGCAACCCATGCTGATCTTATCCCAATTTTACAGCAAGTCCAGGATGCTTATGGATATTTACCACAAAATGCCCTGGAAGAAATAACCACAAGGACACGTATCCCCCTGAGCAAAATTTACGGGGTGATTACTTTTTACTCACAATTTTCACTGGAACCCAGAGGTAAACATACGATTAAGGTCTGCACAGGCACGGCATGCCACATCAAGGGCGCTCCCGACATAAAGAAAAAAATTACGGAAGTCCTCCAGATAAATGAAGGAGAAACAACACAGGATTACAAATTCACATACGATCCGGTAGCATGCTTAGGAACGTGTTTCCTGGCTCCGGTTATGATGATTGACGATAGATACTACGGAAAATTAACTGTTGAAAAAACTGAAACTATTCTAAGAAGTTATTAAAATGTTTTAAAAAGTTAAATAAAACGTGAAGATCATAGCTATTAAAAAGGAGAATTTGCCGTGGAAAAGTTAAAAAACCCTGACGACCTTCTGAAGTTCAGGAAATCGCTCGAATCAAAACATCGTCCCGATATGGTACGAATATTTATTTGCACAACAGGATGCAGGGCGCTGGGGGCTGACGAAGTATGCAAGGCATTCAAATCAGAGATTGAAAAACAATCCCTCCAGGATAAAGTAGAAATTGTCGATACCGGTTGTCAGGGTCTGTGCGCCAGGGCGCCCGTATTGACCATCGAACCGATGGGTATTTTCTACGGCAGGGTGACGGAAACCGATGTACCTGAAATTATTTCAAAAACTATATTAAAGGGTGAGGTAATCGAACGCCTCTGTTATACAGAAGCCGGTAAACGCACCCCATACATCCGGGACATCCCTTTTTACAGCAAGCAAAAAAAGATGGTTCTGAGAAATTGTGGGACTATCGATCCAAAAAGTATAAACGAATACATACTGAGAGACGGTTATGCTGCTATCTCAAAAGTGCTCTCCAGCATGACGCCGGATGACGTCGTCAATGAGATGAAAAACTCAGGCCTGCGGGGCAGGGGCGGCGCCGGGTTTCCGACAGGAAATAAATGGGAATTTGTCAAAAAGGCCGTTGGAGATATAAAATACATAGTCTGTAATGGCGACGAAGGCGATCCGGGCGCCTTTATGGACCGTGCGGTACTTGAAGGCGACCCTCACTCGGTAATCGAGGGCATGCTTATCGGCGCTTATGCTATTGGGTCAAAAAAGGGAATTGTGTATGTGCGTGCAGAATATCCCATCGCCGTTGAACACCTCAATATTGCCATACAACAGGCAAAATCGCTGGGACTTCTTGGGGAAAATATCCTCGGAACCGGTTTCAGTTTTGATCTGGAAATCAAAATGGGCGCCGGCGCCTTTGTGTGCGGCGAGGAGACCGCCCTTATTGCATCCATTGAAGGCAAACGAGGCATGCCGCGTCCCCGTCCTCCATTTCCCGCAACCAGCGGTCTCTGGGGAAAACCCACGAATATTAACAACGTGGAAACCTTTGCAAACGTACCGATTGTCATCCTCAAGGGCTCTGAATTCTATAAAGCCATTGGCACGGATACCAGTAAAGGCACGAAGATATTCGCACTGGCAGGCAATGTAAAAAATACAGGGCTCGTTGAGGTGCCCATGGGCACAACGCTTCGTGAAATCGTCTTCGATATTGGCGGAGGAATTCCCGGCAGAAAAAAATTCAAGGCAGCCCAAATGGGCGGTCCTTCCGGCGGGTGCGTACCTGCACAGCATCTCGATCTCTCCATTGACTACGAAACGGTAAAAGAAGTCGGCGCTATTATGGGTTCGGGAGGACTTATTGTAATGGACGACTCTACCTCCATGGTTGACATTGCGCGGTATTTCATGGAATTCTGCCAGGACGAATCCTGCGGAAAGTGTGTGCCTTGCAGAATTGGAACCAGGAGGATGCTTGATATCCTGACGCGTATTACCAAGGGACAGGGAAAGAAGGAGGACATTGGTCTATTAAAAGAACTTGCAGAGGTTACCAAAACTGCATCCTTATGTGGTCTCGGACAGACGGCGGCAAACCCCGTGCTCTCTACAATCCGTTACTATCTCACAGAATACGAAGAATTAATCAACAAAAAGGATACTCCGTCTTCACCACAAGAGAATCAAACAACGCAAACCTAAGGTGGAAATATGAAAGTACTCCTCATCGGCGCTGGGAAAGGCGGCTCTGCACTCCTGTCAATCTTGCATGAAGACAAGGAAATTGAGATTGTCGGAGTCGTGGACAACAACAACCTGGCGGAAGGTTTGAAGATTGCAAGGCAGTACAACATCCCTACCTATACCCAGTACGAAAAATTAATAACCAGGGATGACCTCGACGTTATTATCGATGTTACAAGAAATCCTCATGTACACACCGATATTACAAAAAGCAAACCTGAAAACACCGAAATACTTGGGGGTTTAAGCGCAAAACTCATATGGAATTTGGTGGAGGAGAGAAAAAAGAAGGAAGAAGAAATCCAAAAAAGTCTTTCCGAACAAAAGGCGCTTTATCATATTGGCATTATGCTTTCCTCTGCAACCAATATAAATGACGTGTTTCAAACCATCGTCAGAAGCGGCCTGGAAATAACAAACACCCCGGCCGGAAGCCTTGCTTTGTATGATGCAGAAAAAAACGAACTGGAACTCACAGCCGTACACGGCTTCAGTCCTGAGTTTTCTTTGAAGGCAACACGATGGAAGGTAAGACCCGGCGGTCTCACCAGTAGAATCCTCTCCCAAAAACAACCCGTCGTGGTACCCGATATCACAGAGGAATCCGCTATAGATACGCGGGTCATTTTTGCTGAAGGAATTCGATCCCTGGTCGCCACCCCGCTAACTGCCGAAAACAAAATCGTGGGTATCCTCTATGTGGATGATTATAAGCCGCGCACCTTTACAAAAAGAGATATTTCCATCTTAGAACTGCTTGCAACTCAGGCAACCATTGCTATCAAAAAGGCAAAAACACGACAGCAACTGGAACGGAACAATCAGAAACTCAAGCAAACGATGGATTACTTACAGAACGTGCTGGATAACTCTGCCGATATGATTATCACTACAGACATTGAGAATAATGTAGTAGAATTTAATAAAGGGGCGGAAGAGATACTTGGGTATACGCAAAGCGAGTCCGTCGGGAAACCATTTTATGGTTTCTTTACCAATCACGACCACTGCAACCAATTATTAGCAAAAATCAAGCAGGAAGGGAAGATATCCAACCAGGAAACACAGTTCATCACAAAGCAAAATAAAATTATCGATATCAGTATTACCCTTTGGCGGGGAACATGATTGGAACCGTTGGTATCAGCAGAGACATTACCGAGTTCAAGAGAACCCAGGCGCAGCTCGTCCAGGCCGGAAAACTCGCCGGTATAGGCCAATTGGCGGCAGGTATTGCACACGAAATCAATAACCCGCTAAGCGGCGTATTGGGATACGCCAAAAGACTTCTAAAAAAGGCAGAGGATGAAGAACTCAAAAAAATACCCGGTTTAGAGCCTTTTCAGAGGGAAATGAAGCTGATTGTCGATTCGGCGTTACGCTGCAAGAAAATCATTGACGGCCTCCTTAAATTTTCCCGCACCTCCGAAACCGTCAGCATGGCCGTCAATATCAATGAGGTTATAGACGAAGCGCTCATTCTGTTTGGCAATCAGTTGTCGTCCCAAAATATCGAGTTGAACAAGGTTTTAAGCCCAAACATCCCTAATATTCGGGCAAATCACACGCAGATACAGCAAGTTTTTACAGATATCATCATCAATGCCATACAGGCTATGTCCAATGGAGGCACACTTACGATTGCTACAAGACCGGTAAATTCTTCTGCCGTTGAAATAGAATTTACCGACACCGGAGAAGGCATCTCGAAGGAAAACTTGCCAAAAATATTCGAACCGTTCTTTACTACCCGAGAACCCGGCAAGGGAACGGGGTTGGGGCTATATATGATTTACAGAATCTTACAAGAGCATCACGGGCATATAGACGTAAGGAGTGAAGTAGGAAAAGGAGCAACCTTTGTTATCACGCTACCTGTTGCCGATATTAAAACTTAATGTGCCATTTCTAAGAAACTTAAATAAAAATAAGAAGTATTTAAAACTACATACGATTAAACAGGGAGGGAAAAGCCATGACAGGAGAAAGAATCTTAGTTATCGACGATGAAGAAATTATATGTACCTTGCTCAAAGACACCTTGACTGATGCAGGATATCAGGTAGAAACAGTAACAAATGGTATAGAAGGGCTTGAAAAACTCTTGAAGGGGGAACCTTTTGATATACTTCTAACCGACATCCGAATGCCAAAAAAGGACGGCATGCAAGTGCTTAAAGAGGCAAAAAATCGCGTCCCTGACATAATCACGATTATCATGACAGGGTATCCCAGCATTGAAACCATCAGAGAATCGAGCGAATACAATGCATTTGATTATATTACAAAACCACTCGACCCCGACGAAGTGTGCGAATGTATCAAGCACTCGCTCGAGGTTCGAAAATTATCAAGAGACCTTAGAGTCCCTGAAAAACCACCCAGTATTCTTGTCGTGGACGATATGCAATCTGCCCTGTTTCTCTCTGAGGGCATTTTGCAAGATGAGGGTTATCATGCCGAGATTGCTCAAAACGGACAAGAAGTGCTTGATCGATTGAAACAAAAGCACTTCGATATTATAGTTGCAGACCTCCACATGCCAGGCATGGACGGCATAGAACTCTTAAACAACATCAAGAAGCTGGACATCAAGACGCTGGTCATCATCATGACAGCACGGCCAAGTATAGAATCGGCAATAACGGCTTTCCGTCACGGCGCCTACGACTATATCACAAAGCCTATTGACCCTGACACTATCATCAACACCATTCAGCGCGGATTGGAAAAACGACATATCGAAGTAAATACCGATAAGCTGCTAAGACGCATCCACGACCTCCGCCAGCAAATGATTAATGAAAATGCCTCACTCATCAAGGAAAAAGACATGATGAATAGTGTCATTGATACTGCACCGGACGCCATCATTGCCACAGACGAGCATGCCAATATTTGCATTATCAACGATGCCGCAAAAGAACTTTTGGGTTACAGGAAGGAAGAGTTGATGGGAAAACCCATTGATACACTCTTTGCCGAGAAGAAAAACTTTTTCAAGGGAACGGATTTAGAAACGATGCTAAGGGAAGGCAATGTCTACAACTGCCCGCTCACCTGTATCACAAATAAAGGCGCAAAAATCAAGACAACCTGGTCTGGCGCCCCTATCCTTGATAAGGAAGAAAAGATAAAAGGAGTTGTGGGAATAGGAAGAAAATAGTATAATTTTCTTAGTATTATACTCGTGTGTTTCATGTCTTGTGAACAATGACAAATTTCTTTTTTGGTAACAGTTCCGCCGACTTTAAATACATGCAGAATTACAACCCCTGCGCCCCCCCTTTTCTAACAAGTCCCACTTAATAAAGGGGGATTTAGGGAGTTGTCATACACACCACGTTAACTGTTACCTTTTTAGTGATTATTCGTGGCTAAAAATATTATGAAAATTATATCTATTACCGGTACAGCCAGCGGCGTGGGAAAAACAACAGTCGCACAGTTCTTACTGAGACATTATGGCGACTTATCTGCCTTAAAAATCACTACAAAACACGAAGGCAACTGCCCCAGACATTCTGGCTGCGATGTATGCGAGACAATGACACTCCCGTATAAAATTACGGTTGACCCGCTCAAAATCGAGCAGGAGGGGAAAGACACTTCCCTATTTAAAAACGCCGGCGCTCAGAAAGTCGTCGAAGAAGCATTAACTTACTTCAATAAGAGCGATTCAGTCCTGGTGGAAGGCAATAGCTTCTTGCACACGCACGATGCCGACCTCTGCATCCTTGTTACCACCCCAAGAGAGACCAAAATCAAACGTTCGACAAGACAAATTATATCCAAGATCGACCTGGCAGTGATTAACAAATACGCCGATGACCATACGGACGACGTTGCAAAAGCGCGGGAAAGACTGCACATAATCGGATGTTATGCGCCAATCTTCGTCATAAGCCCGCTTCAGAAAAATTACAACCCCAACAAGGTTTTTCTCAATCACATCAAAGAAACGATAGGGCAGCCCGTCCAGGCTTCTACAATCATTTAACAGAACACTCACGTACAAATCTCTGCGACCTTTGCGTTCTCTGCGGTGAACTGGACTGTTACCAAATTCGCAATTACTTCGGTAAAATTGCCCAGATGCGGCACTGACCGCCCGAACCGCCTTCGATCTTGATGGGGGCAATAATAAGGGTAGCACCATTGGGCGGCAACTTGTCAAGGTTTGCTACATTTTCAAGAATAAATTTCCTTGCACTATTAATGGTATGATGAACTATAAAGTCAGTGCTGATTCCGCAATCCCCGCTGAGGGTATCAATGCCAATACCCTTGATATTCTTCTTTGTTACCAGAAAGCTGGTAGACTCTTTCGAATAACCGGGGAAGTGCATGCGACCTGCCTTATCAAAGTTTTTATAACCATCGTAATTATGCCACCGTTTGCTCCACCCTGTATTTAGCAGCACGATTGCCCCTTCGGGTATTTGCCCGTTATCTTTTTCCCACAATAAAATATCAGATGGCGAAAGGGTATAATCAGCGTCTTTCTCTACCTTATCCGTTACATCAATGACTACCGCGGGACCGATCAGTTGTTCGAAGGGAATTAGATCAACAGACGGCATGCCTTCCTCAAAATGATTAGGCGCATCAAGATGAGTTCCGAGGTGTTCCGGTGTACTGTATTTTCCGGAAAACACCCTGTCCTTTTTTAAATTGGCAATAATTTCGTACTTAAACGGGGTATACGTCCCCGCAGGCCAGTAGGCATTATTTTCGTTCAAAGGATACGTCATATCGATCACTGTAGCCTTACCTTTCATGACATCTTCAAGCGCCCCAGCCCTCGGGCTTTGTCCAAATAAAAGCAATATTATCCCCAATGTGAATATATGCAGAAATATTTTCATACCAAAATAATAGCGGAAAAAATGGGCGCCCTCAAGAATAAAATCAGATGTGAGCAGTAGATTTTTTTGCAAAGCGATTTCTACTATTCGCATTACCTTTTCATCATTTTACCCATGACATTACGTTTTTTCATGTTACAATGTTAACTTAAATACAGGGAAAGCGTGGATAACTGTCTGTTCATAGTTGAATTCGGCTACCATAGGCAGCGACTTTTACGCCCCCCTATTGGTAGGACAGACGTCCCCGTCTGTCATTATAATGTCAGGCGAGGACGCCTGACCTACCTGTGAGGTGCTGTGGGTGTGTTGTGGAAAAGTTACACACCCCTTTATCCCAATACTGTTCGGCACGGTGTTTGAGAAGTGATCAAATGGTATAAATATTATAGAGTAGTTCCTCAGAGAAGGAGCAGGAAAAAGGGATGGTGAGTCAATGCTGGGAATGCACTTGAAAAATG
>JACPHJ010000016.1 GCA_016188675.1 Planctomycetota bacterium | reverse complement strand
TATGTAAATGATGCTGCCTATGAGGCGATTGAGAATAAAGGAGGGAAAATGCCTCCTGGAGCCATAATAATTAAGGAAAATTTTATGCCTGATAAAACCCTCGGTGCTATAACGGTAATGCATAAAATAGAAGGGTTCAATCCTGAGGCAAACGATTGGTTCTGGGTTAAATTTGGACCGGATGGCAAAGTCATGACTATGGAAATGGGCGGCATGACCATGAAACTGGCAGGTAAAGTTCCCGGTTGTATTGACTGTCATGGTGTGCAGAGTAGCAATGACTATGTTTTCACAGACCCTTTGAAATAGGGGGTTCAATAACGTTAGATTTCCTGCGAAATAAATGGTTATTTCGCAGGAAATCTCGCAGTCACGTTGTATTTCGTGCCTCAACCCAACCTTACCGACTATAATTGCCCCTGGCGGACTGGAAAAACATTTTGACTGCACAGCCCTTAACACCATTCCTGACCCTTTTTGGTTTTGGAGATGAAAGTGAAAAAAGAGTCCTTCATTTTAATTTTTGGAACTATCCTCTCAATTGTTGCCTTTGTGGGTATTAAGGCCGGCCATTTTTATTTACACGGATTGTGCAACTGTCTTTCGGGTAAGTTATTTGAATATGTTATTCCCCTTTCGGGGCTAGTATCGGTTATCTTTCTGACTAACGGTGTTATCGTAAAATTAATAAAACAAAGACAGGCAGCATCTGAAAATGTAAAGAAGGCGTATGAGACAATGAATGGTATCTCAAGAATAAATGAGGCAATGCTTTCTCGTTTGCAGCTGAATAAATTAGGCCAAGCTGAAAATTATTTAAAAATTATTGGAACTATTCTAGGAACAGAGGGCGTGAAGTTGAAAAATAGAGCAGCCTTGTGTTTTCTGGCATTCCTCAACAAACATAATAATAGCCTTGAGGGAAATGTTATTTATAAGAAGGACGAAGATTTGATTATCGACAATGAAATAATCAAGATTGATATAAATTCCGAAGTAGCTGCTGCCGGAGGAATGAATAATATGGAATTTTCCAATTGGGCTGACACCAATGACTCCATAGAAAAATACCAGGATAATTTCGAAGATAAGGTTAGACAAAAAGTCGGGATAATAAAGAATTTCATTGCATACAGATTCAAAGGATTTGAGGAAGGTGTCCTTATTTTTTATAATTATGAAAATGATGTTGATCAATATGATGCAGATATCGTAAGGGATCTCGTGGGTTACGTCGGTTCTTTACATTCTATCTCGATAAAACAAAAAGAGAATGTAATGCTTCAATATTTGGTAATGAGGAAGCTTGCGGACCTTGCTGAAAAGAGAGACCCCGAAACAGGCAAGCATTTATTGCGGATACAAAGTTATTGCCGTTTTATAGCTGAAACACTTTCAGTGAAGGAAAAATACAAGGGGGTTATTGATGTAACATTCATTGAAGATATCTATTCTTCGAGTCCGCTGCATGATATTGGCAAGGTTGGAATCGAGGACAGGCTTCTTTTAAAACCCGGAAGGCTTACCCCAGATGAAATGGCTATAATGAAGACCCATACCCTAATCGGAGCAGAGGTACTCAAGGGACCTGCTTTTCTGAAAATGGGACGAGATATCGCTCATTACCATCATGAAAAATGGGATGGGACGGGATATCCGGAGGGCATCAAGGGCGAAGATATCCCGCTTTCCGCAAGAATTATGGCACTTGCAGATGTTTACGACGCATTAGTGTCAAAAAGGGTTTACAAAGAAGCATTTAGTCAAGAGAAAGCAGAAGCTCTTATAAAAGAGGGAATAGGTTCTCATTTTGATCCGGTGATCGGAGTTTTTTTTATGGAACATACTGCAAAGTTTGTTGAAATAAAAAATAGCTTCCAGGAGGAGATAGGCAATCCGGGATTTTAATATTATCAGCAGTTGCAGAAAAATCATCCAGCAATTATTATGAAAGGAGATTTAGCAGTGGCAAGACTTTCGGTTATAGGGAGAGAACAAGTCCTGAAGCATGATTTTGAAGTACAGGAGATTTTTACTGAAATTGAGGGTGCTTTTGGCAAGATTCCAAATTTATTTAAGACCTACGCTCATTTCCCTCCACTATTAAAGGCCAACTGGAGCAAGGTAAAGGCAGTAATGATGCAAGGGAATTTGAGCCGAAAAACTAAAGAAACTATTGCGCTTCTGGTTTCAAAGGACAATAGCTGCGCATATTGTGTGGCAGCTCATACGGCTGCACTCAGGACAATCGGGGTTATGGACCAAGAACTAACAATGATTGAGAGTGATATTGAGAAATCGAAATTTACGGAGAAGGAACGAGAGATCATAGCCTTTGTCAGGAAGGCGAACAAAGACCCCAACAAGATAACTGATGAAGAATTTGAAGAGCTAAGGAAGAGAGGCGCTAGTGATTCGGAAATTGTTGAGGCGCTTGGTGTAATGGAACTTTTTACATCCTTTAATAAATTTCTCGACTCACTTAAAGTAGAGATAGATTTCTGATGTTAATCTTAATAATCCTTTTTCTATCAACATGCTTTCTTGCATACTCAAATGGCGCTAATGACAACTTCAAAGGTGTTGCCACGCTCTTTGGAAGTAAGACCACTAATTATAAATATGCAATCTGGTGGGCGACAATTACAACCTTTGCAGGTTCGATGGCTTCGATATTCTTTGCATACGGTCTTGTAAAGACCTTTTCCGGGGAAGGCTTAGTCCCCCAAAGCATCGCTGTTGCTCCTGAATTTCTTACTGCTGTAGCCATTGGCGCTGCTATTACGGTCATGGTTGCAACGGTTACAGGATTTCCAATCTCGACTACACATAGTCTGACAGGCGCACTGGTTGGCGCCGGTTTTGTTGCCATAGGTTCTCAGGTTAATTTTGCCGTTTTGGGCAGCATCTTTTTCCTCCCTCTTTTACTCAGCCCTGTTATTGCGATTGCTTTCGGTTATATTTTTTATATGATTCTCAGAAGTTTACGTATTCGTTCTGGCATAACAAAAGAATGGTGCCTTTGTGTGGGTGAGCGGAGAAAAGCAACGCCTTCATGTGTACCCGCTCCTGTTCTTTCTGTAAAATACGGTAATACTATCGGCGCTACAATTGACATAGAAGAAAACTGCCGGGAAATTTATCAGGGGAGTTTTCTGGGTATTGACAGCCAGAAATTGCTGGATTCTTTGCATTTTTGCTCTGCCGGGGTTGTCAGTTTTGCGCGTGGTCTTAATGATACCCCAAAGATCGTAGCGCTTTTATTATTAATGAAAGGCTTGTCAATACCGTGTGGCATGCTTGCGATTGCACTTGGTATGGCTGTGGGGGGGCTTTTGAATGCCAGAAAAGTGGCTGAAACAATGAGTAATAAAATCACAAAATTAAACCACGGTCAGGGCTTTACGGCAAACCTCGTCACCAGCATGCTTGTGATATTTGCCAGCAAGCTTGGCATGCCGGTATCCACAACACACGTATCCGTAGGGTCTCTTTTTGGCATAGGTTTAGCCACAAGACGTGTGAACACCCGCATTGTATTGGAAATACTTTTATCATGGTTCACAACCTTACCTGCCGCCGCTATTTTTAGCGGCGGTGCATATTGGATACTAGGGAAATGGCTATTTAGTTAACTCCCAACCCGAATGAATCGGAATCCGTAGCGCGGGTGGTTTATCCCCCGCCTAAACGCCGACCACAAGGGATCGGCGCTACATTTTATATTATGAACCTTTTTTATCGGAATGGAGCGAGACGTGAACAGAAAAATATTGAAACAAAAATGTTTTGCCTTTTTATTTGCAGCAATCTTGATTTTTACCACTGCGATTTCTTCTGCCGGGGATCCAGTAAAGAAGATAAACCTTGCAGAATTAACTACCTTGCTTGAGAGCAACAAAGGCAAGGTGGTGATACTTGACCTGTGGGCAACATGGTGTCCACCGTGCAGGAAAGAAATACCAGGTTTTATCAATCTTTACAAGAAATATAAGGATAAAGGTTTGGAGATAATTGGCGTTGCATTTGATGAAAATGGACAAGAAGTGGTTCCCCCATTCATGAAAACAATGGGCATCAATTATCCCGTTTATCTTGATGGAGGTGATATTGCCCGGAAATACAATCTACAGGCGTACCCAACAACTATTGTTTACGGAAAAGACTGTAAAGTAGCCGGTAAACACGTCGGTTACGTATCAGAAAAAGAATTCGATGCCGAACTGAGCAAACTGTTAAAAAAATAAAGCAATCACGAAATCCTTTCTCAAGTAACCATGAGCAAACAAATTTAAAAGAATTACTGAAGAAATAACAAAAGGATTTGAGTCAACAGAAAGTTTTTTGGATATTCCGCAGTTAAGAATTAAGAAACTAAAATTAAAAAAGAGATTATTTTTAAATCCATAATAACTTGCCCTAGCTGTGGACATAAAAAGGAAGAAACAATGCCAACAGATGCCTGTCAATATTTTTATGAATGTGAAAATTGTAAATCAAGATTAAGACCCAAAACGGGACACTGCTGCGTGTTTTGTTCATTTGGGACAGTCCCATGCCCATCAATACAAAAACAACAAAAATGTTGTTAATGATACATAAATTGTGGCATACACATTCATATAAAAAGAATGTAGAGCGTTTGCGCTGTAAGGAGAAACGCGGGTGGAAAAACAGAATAAGAAATTACAGGTCAAGGTTGGTGGTCTTTCTTGCTCCTTCTGCGCGGAGAGTATCAGAAAGGCTTACCGCCGGGTAGATGCTGTAAAAGATGTCAAAGTCAGTCTCGCCCATGAAGAAGTATTGATACAGTACGATCCGGAAAAGATAACAGAGACAACACTGAAAACCACTTTGCGACAGTTAGGCTATACTGTCCGGGACCCAAAGAAGGTGCGGACGTTTGAGGAAGAAGAAGCCGAACTACGACGGGAAAAGCGGAGGTTGATTATCGCCGCCGGATTCACGGGTACGGCAGCCCTGCTGATGAACAGCATGTGGCTTGGGTTCCAGCAGCCATGGTTCAAGTGGCCGATGATGGCACTGGCATTTATAACGGTATTCGGTCCTGGCTGGTACATCCTGAAGATGGCTGTACAGTCACTCCGCCGGGGGATACTCAACCAACACGTACTTCTGGAGTTTGGTGCGTTTGCCGGTCTTTTTGGCGGGTTTACGGGATTCTTCGTACCGGATTTTTCCATTGCTGACTTCTTTCAGGTTGCCATTTCCCTCACCACCTATCATATTCTTTCGGGCTACATGTCGCTAAGAGTTCGCACCCGTGCTTCCCAGGCAGTACGCAAGCTGCTCGATCTTCAGCCTCCCAGGGCGCGAGTAGTCCGCGACAACAAAGAAGAAGAGGTGCCGATTGAAGACGTACAGGCTGGCGACAGGGTGCGCGTGCGTCCGGGTGAGCAGATACCTGTTGACGGTGAGGTGGTGGATGGTGTCTCAAGTGTAGATGAAAGCCTTGTAACCGGCGAATCCATACCGGTAGAAAAGAATGTGGGCGATGAGGTAATTGGCGGTTCCCTTAACCAATCAGGAACGTTAGTCGTAAAAGTAATACACGTTGGAGAAGAGAGTTTTCTTCAGCAAATAGCACGGCACATCGAAGAGGCGCGTGCACTGAAGCCGGGAATTATCCAGCTCGTGGATAAGATACTCAAGTATTATGTGCCAGGCGTTCTTGTGTTTGCTGCAATCGGAATTATAATATGGACATTAGGGGCATGGCTGGTTACGGGAGAGTCGAATTTGACTCGTGGTATTCTTGCTGCGGCAGCCGTGCTGGTCATGGGCTACCCATGCGCATTGGGAATGGCAACACCACTGGCAATGATCCACGGCGGCGGTATAGCGGCAAGGAAGGGCATCCTTATTCGTTCAGGTGAGGCGTTTCAGGCATTGAAAGATATTACGGTAGTCGTGCTCGACAAAACCGGTACAATTACGGAAGGGAGACCGGAAGTCGTGGATGTTGTACCACTTGGTACTGTCGAAGCTCAGGAAGTATTACGGGTCACCGCATCTGCAGAAAAACCGTCAGAACACCCGCTGGCCCGGGCGATTGTCGAACGTGCTCAGGCATTGGACATCGCCTTAGCCGGGGTAAGTCAGTTTCTGTCCATGCCCGGCAAAGGTGCACGGGCAACGATGAACGGCCAAATAGTTCGTGTGGGTAGTTTACGATTTCTGGAAGAAGAGGGTGTGGAAATAGGGAAAGGCTGTAATCAGGCCAAAGCGTTTGAAGAACAGGGGAAAACCGTCGTTGCGGTATCCATTGACGGAGAGATTCTTGGCCTCCTCACCATCGCGGACACCCTGAAGGAGGAAGCGCCAGAGGCGATTCGTCAAATGAAAGATGCCGGTTTGAAGCCAGTGATGATTACGGGTGATAACCGACGCACGGCACAGGCAGTATCACGACAGGTTGGTATTGATGAGGTAATAGCAGAGGCAATGCCCGATGAGAAGGCTAAACACGTGCGGGAATTGCAGGAACAAGGGTGTCGTGTGGCTATGGTGGGTGACGGTATTAATGATGCGCCTGCACTCATGCAGGCAGACGTGGGTATAGCGATCGGAGCGGGAACGGATATTGCCATCGAGTCGGCAGACATAATTCTGGTCGGTAACCGATTAAGCTCCGTTTTGGATGCTTATCACATTGGCCGCAACTCATACAAGAAAACATTGCAGAATCTCGTTCTGGCGTTCATCTTCAACGGGGTCGGTGTACCTGCTGCCGCTACTGGATTCTTTCATCCTGCCTGGGCTATGATTGCGATGATGGCCAGCGTGAGTACTGTGCTTCTGAATTCTTTTGGCAGTCGGCTTCTTCCCATTAAGAAAGCCGGAGTGAAGAAGGAAAGGCGGGTCATAACCCTTGAGGTTCCCAATATGCACTGTGAAGGGTGTCTCAATAAGATTCAGACTACCCTGGAAAAGAGCGTAGGGGTTGTGGAGGTGAAAGCAGATTTAGAAAAACACCTGATTGAAGTAGCTTCTTATAACAGGGATATTTCGCCGGAAGGGATCAAAAAAATCCTCACCGAGGCGGGATTTAAACCATCTTAATTAATGTATGGACTTTCAATAATTTTGGGTTGTTCCTTTACACCCACCCCCAGCCCAATACTGTTCGGCACGGTGTTTGAGAAGTGATCAAATGGTATAAATATTATAGAGTAGTTCCTCAGAGAAGGAGCAGGAAAAAGGGATGGTGAGTCAATGCTGGGAATGCACTTGAAAAATGAAGACGTACCTTTCCC
>JACPHJ010000040.1 GCA_016188675.1 Planctomycetota bacterium | reverse complement strand
TCGCATCTCGGCGCCGTGGGATATGGGTTTTGTTACCGCAGAAAGATTTTTATATATCCCTTCACTTGCATTTTGTGGAATAACATCGGCATTACTGTCCCGTGGATGGGAAATCAGGAAGCTAAAATATATAACTATTCCCATTCTCATTGCACTCCTCATTTTTTATTCAGGTAAAACTCTTCTCCGAAATAATGACTGGGTGGACGAAAAGACCTTCTTCGTAAAAACACTTAATGATGCGCCAGAGGCGGCATTGCTTCACCATGCATTAGGAAATGTATACGTCAGAGAAGAAAAATATGAAAAGGCGCTGGATTACTACAAAGAATCACTCCGATTGTATCCCTTATATCATGCGGCATATAATAATATTGGCACGATATACAGTAAGAGCGGACTTTTTGATCAGGCAATAACCGCTTTTAAAGAAGCCATAAACATAAACCCCGATTATATCCAGTCCCATTTTAACCTTGGGACGATGTATTACCAAAAAGGGATGATACAGAACGCCTCCGATGAATTTAAAAAAGTTCTCAAACTTAACAAAAATTATGTAAAGGCGCATAATAATTTAGGTATAATTTATGCGGAAGACGGGCAGTTAAACGAAGCCATCTCTGAATTCGAAGAAGTACTGAGGCTTGATCCCCACAACGAAAAGGCAAGAAACAATCTGGCAATAATCAAAGAAGAGTTGGTAAATAAACCTGAAGATAATGAATTAGATTCTTCGCTCCGCTCAGAATGACACATTGTTATACTGAATCCTTCACTCCTTCAGAACGATATGAAGCAAGGCGTTCTTGTCATTCTGAGGGAGCAAAGCGACCGAAGAATCTTAACTCTGAAACCCTGTACGTTAATTTGTAACTTTGATTTTCTATGAAAATTGCTTTGGTAGTATATCAGTTTATAAGGGAAAAGGGCGGCGTGGAAAGTTATGTGTTCAACCTATCCGGCCACCTGCTTAACCAGGGACACGAAGTTCATATATTTGCACATAAATTCAGACAAGATCAGGATAAGAGGTTGTTTCTTCACCATGTGCCTGCCGTTGCCCTCTGGTCACCCTTAAAATACTGGTCGTTTGCGCTAAATGCCCCTAAAATCATTAAAAAAGCGGGAATAAAATTTGATATCGTCCATGGATTTACACAAACGCTATTTCAGGATATTTACCGGGTGGGAGGTGGATGCCATTGGGATTATATGATGCATACCTACCCCTTGATGCAATGGGTATTTGGCAAGATTATCATGTACCTTAATCCCAGACATATGAGCATCCTTCTTCTTGAAAGGATCATTTTTAAAAGAAAACTCTATAAACAAGTGACTTGCATATCAGAACAATGCAAGAAAGAAATCATACATCATTACAAATTACCTGCAAATGACATAGAGGTTATTTATAATGGAGTTAATACTATGGTATTTACTCCTCAAAATAGGCTAAAATACAGCACCGCTATACGAGCAAAATATAACGTAGCGCCGGATGAAATTCTTTTGCTGTTTGTTGGTTCCGGGTTTAAGAGAAAAGGCTTAAAATACGTTATAGATGCATTCCCTTTGATTGACAAAGATAAAAAGCTAAAACTGCTCGTCGTAGGGAAAGGAAAAGTCAGAAAGTACCAGAAACTTGCAAAAGATAATGGGATTACTGATAAGATAATCTTTGCCGGTGTATACAAAAATATCCAGGAAATTTATGCGGCAGGCGATATTTTCGTTTTCCCAAGCGAGTATGACGCCTTCGGCACTGCCTGTCTGGAGGCAATGGCATCAGGACTCCCGGTTATTGCAAGCAGGACCAGCGGTGTTTCAGAGGTCATTACACACGGCAAAGACGGTTTTGTTATTAATTACCCCATTGATGCGAAAGAAATAGCACGCTATGTTAATTCACTTTTAGAGGAAGGCAAAAGAAACCAAATGGGCTCTGCTGCAAGGCAAAAATCAGAGACGTATTCCTTCGAAGCTAACGTTGAAAAAACACTTCGTATCTATCAAAAGGTCATAAATATTAATTCATAAAAATCCGTGGCAAATATTTATTTTAACTCAACACAAAAAGATACTCACCATCACACCATAAACAACATTCATTGGCTGGTAAAAGGTATCTCATTGGACATTTTGGAAGAAATATTAGCCTCGATGGCTGAGGGTAAAAACTGCGAAATAATTCACAGCGGATATTTTAAAAAAGTATCAAAATATACAAGCAATAGCCGGTCATTCTATATAAAACAGTATACAACAAGACAACTACCGGACGCCTTCAAATCGTTATTTTCCGTATCCAAGGCGCAAAGAGAATGGGAAAATAGTCATTTATTGCTCACGAAAAACCTGCTTACAGCCGAACCTATCGCCGTTGGAGAAAGGAGACGTTTGGGAATGCTGAAAGACTGTTACATAATTTCAAAGGCAATACCCAATAGCATACCGGTGAAGGAACTGTTATTTGATTCACAGCAAACCTCAGCCAATCCCGATTTCTCAAAGAAAAATAACATAATCAAACAACTCGCCTTTTCCGTCAATAAGATGCACGATTGTGGAATTGTCCATGGCGAGCTTCATGCAGAAAACATCCTTGTTAACAAGGACAACATAACCGAATTTTATCTGCTCGATACCGGGCGCACTAAATTTATGAGGGAAATACCTCTGACACGGAAGATTCGGGAATTATCAAGATTAATCTATTCTCTCATCGATACCTGTACAAGTGAGGAAATAGAAGAATTGATAGATAGTTATACAAACAAATTGTCAGAATCCAAAAACAGGGCAATTTTTCGCAGGGCTGTTTTTGAAGAAGTCCACAGGATCAAGCGCAGACTCTGGAACAGCAGGACAAAAAAATGTTTAAAAAATAACAATGTGTTTAAGATTGCCAGACACAACAATTATACAATAAATATGAGAAATGAGTGGAATGCCGGTTCGCTATCAGAACTAATTAATAAACACACTGCAATCATAAGGGAAGGATTAAATAGTGTCATAAAAAACTCCCCTAAAACATGCATCACTATTGTACCGGTATCCAGAGGAAGTATTAAAAGCGTGTGTATCAAAGAATATAAATATCCATCTTTAATTAAGAGATTTTTCTATTTTTCCAAAAACTCTCCTGCGCGAAAGGCGTGGCTGGCTGCGCACGGTTTGATGGCATTACATTTTCATACACCCAAACCTATCGCTTTATGTGAAGAAAAAAAGTTGGCCAGAGTAGAAAAGAGTTTTGTCATAATGGAGGATATTTCTGCATGCCTTCCTTGCAACAAATACGTCAGCGAGAGGTTTTCTAATCCTTCCAAACCGGGTATTTTTGGGGAAAAAAAGCTGTTTATCTCCTGTCTGGCGCAATCTTTTAAACAACTGCACAACTCCGGTGTTTATCATGCTGATTTGAAGGCAAATAATATTATGGTTATGGAATTGCCGGATGCGTGGGATTTTTTTTATCTGGATTTAGACCGGGTATGTTTTAACAAAAAAATCACTTTCAAAAAGAAGATCAAAAATTTGTCGCAATTAAACGCATCCTTGCCTAACTATATTACATTCACCGACAGGCTGCGATTCTATCAGGCATATACCGGAACGAAACGCCCTGATAGCGAAAACAAACGGGCGTTGCGGGCGATTTTTCAATCAAGCCTGCAACGAAAACATGTATGGAATCCGAAAATTTCACCATGAAGAAAGTCTATTTTCTCATTCAGGAGTGGGAACACCCTGCAAGCAGATACAGGGTATTACAATACATTCCTTACCTCAAGGAATCTCAAATAGAGTCAAAGGTCGCGCTCTTCCCGGATTCTTTCTGGAAGTGGATGAAACTCTTCTCTGAGATTCAGGATTACGATATACTCTTTGTTCAAAAGAAACGGCTGTGGCGCTGGCAACTCTGGTATCTCAAAAGAAAACATATCAAAATTATCTATGACTTTGATGACGCCGTTATGTTTAAGAGTCCTGTGGATGGCGGCGGCCGATCTTTCAAGCGCAGAAGGACCTTTGCCAGAATGGTCAGGTACAGCGATCAGGTGATCGCTGGCAATCAATATCTAAAATCTCAGGCTTTGCCGTATAATAAACATATCCTCATCATACCAACAGCAATCGACACGAGTCGATACACAACGAAAGATTATCACAGGAATAAAGAAACAGTCACCATCGGCTGGATCGGAAGCAAGTCTTCGCTCCCGTTCTTAAAGGAATTGACTCCTGCCTTTGACTATTTGGCAAGCCAGCATGATGCTGTAGAACTAAAGATTATCTGTAACGATTTTTTTGAGTGCAAGAAGATGCCCGTTATCAAAAAGCCCTGGGCAATGGAGGATGAGAACTCAGATTTACAGGATATTGACATAGGTCTTGCGCCTTTACCCAATCATGAATGGACAAAAGGCAAATGTGCAACAAAGTTATTACAATATCTTTCTGTTGGAATTCCCGTCGTCTGCTCTCCGGTAGGCGTACACGATGAAATCATACAGGAAGGTATTAATGGTTTATTTGCGTCATACAATCAGGAATGGATTGAAAAGATAAGTCTCCTCATTAATGACAAGTCCCTTCGGGAACGGATAGGACTCGAAGGGAAAAAAACAGTGGAATCCCAGTATTCGCTGAAGGCAAATGTCCCAAAATTCATTAACACCATTAAAGGAATTTAATATCGTGCCTGATAACTTACCTCTTGTAAGCATAATATTACCTGCATACAATTGTGCTGCTTTTTTACCCCATTCAATCGGATCAATTCTTGCTCAGACCTACAATTCTTATGAAATTATCGTAATAGATGACGGGTCCACAGACAATACAAAAGAGGTATTAGAACCAATTCTCCAAAGGATAAAATACATTCAATTTGAACAAAACAGAGGATTGCCTATAGCAAGAAACGCCGGGATTCGATCAGCACAGGGTAAATATATAGCTTTTATTGATGCGGACGACCTCTGGCTGCCGGAAAAATTGCAAACCGATATTGAGTATTTCAACAAACATCCGTATGTCGATATGGTATATTCAAAACACATAAACATAGACAACGATGGTTGTGAGTTTAACGGAAGCGCAAAGAAACAATTGCCATCAGGTAACATTTTTATCCAATTATTTTCCGAACAGAACTTTATAATTTCCTCATCCGTAATTGTACGAAAAGAGGTATTCGAAACGACGGGATTGTTCGATGAACAACTCGTCAACTGTCAGGACTGGGACATGTGGTTACGAATTGCATTTCATTTCAAAGTCGCAGGAATTAATACACTGCTCGTCAAGTACAGGCACAATCCACATTCTTTGAGTAAGAACAGAAACAACGTCCTGAAATACCAAAAAATAATAATCGATAAAATATATAATAAGTTTAAAGACGCCGAAAATGGCATTACCGAAAAACTTTATAAAAAGCGGTTGGCTTCACACTATGCAAAGATTGGCCGGCATTATTTAAGGATAGGTGATAAAAAACGTGCGAATGAAAATTTTGGCCTGTCCTTAAAAAACGACCCTTTAAATTTCAGGGCGATGAGATACTACGTATGTACCTTTTTTCATAAATCAAAATAGCATATATTCATTACACACATGGTTGACCTGTGCTTTATTATTGTAAACTGGAATACAAGGCAATTATTACTCGATTGCATTGAATCTATTAATACAACCATTATTGGACTTCATTACCAAATATATGTTGTGGATAACGGCTCTGTGGATGACAGCGTTAAGGCCGTGCGTGAACGATTCCCAAAGGTTATTGTCCTGGAGAACCTGGAAAACAGGGGATTTGCCGCCGCTGTAAATCAGGCGCTGGGAAGAGATGCAGTAAGGTATAGCACATTAATAAATACCGATACCCTCTTACACAAAGACGCCATTCGCGTAATGTATTCATTTATGGAACAGCACAAAGAGGTCGGGATTGCCGGGGCACAACTTGAAAAACCGGATGGCACAAGGCAGCACAGTTACGATAACTATCCGACTTTAGCAACAGAGCTTTTGAACAAAAGTTTATTGAAATGGATCTTTCCCCAAAAGTATCCGAGCAAGAAACAGCAAATCGTACAACCTACGGAAGTTGAATCAGTTATTGGGGCATGTGTAATGATAAGAAATGAGGCCATAAGAAATGTTGGAAAATTGGATGAAGATTATTTCTTTTTCCTTGAGGAGACCGATTGGTGCTACCGCATGCACAAGGCAGGCTGGAAGGTATTTCACCTGCCGGAAGCCAGGATTATTCACCTGGGAGGTCAGAGCAAGAAACTGGCGCCCTGGCAGTCGCAGATCGAGTATTGCCGCTCGCTCTATATCTTTTTTAAAAAGAACAGGTCTGCCGCATCGTACCTGCTGCTCAGGATATTTTATCCTGTAAAAATTCTCCTGAACTTTATTGCAAACCTTACTGGCAATGTGCTCGTCTTTTTTCTGAATCGAAAGCTGCGCTACCGGCTCTCTACCTATGCCATGCTTTTATGGTGGCACGTTTTATTATGCCCTGACTGGCTGGGTTTAAAACCGGCAAAAAATAAGGAGTAAACACGAAAGTAATCTTAAGAAAACAACTTGCCAGAAATAATACCGGAAATATTATCGTTCGCCAACCAGCTAAAGAAGACAGCCGAAAGCCGGGCTGGAACCGATACAGCAAGAACCAGATAATGTTTGAAATGTTTTGATAAACAGATTATACTTAGTGTCAAGCAAACAACCACGACACCAACAACTTCTATAGGGAGAATGGTATGGTAAAAGGACTTATCACATCAGCCATAAAGAAAGTAACGCTTGAACTGATATACCAGGTGGTCAATGAGCGGACAGAAGAAATAATAACCAAAATTGACGAAGTTAAAAAGAAACAAGAAGACGATTTCAGGTATCTCGTCCAAAAGATAGATACAGACATAGGAAATGTAAGGGGCGAACTGGGACAGCTAAGAAACGAAATAAAGAACGAGATAGGGCAGTTGCGAAGCGAAATAAGCCAGTTAAACCAGCGCATTGACACTATAATTCAAATGCTTATGAATCTGAAAAATAATTAAAACTGATCTAATAATTCCTTCTTCTTTTCATTATAATCGTCTTCTGTAATCAGCCCTTCAGTCTTCAGGTCTTTTATCTCCCGTAACTGGTCTTTTAAGCTCATGTCGTTCATACCTTCCCTGAGCATTTTAGCTTTTTTGTAATCATAATCTTCTTCAGAAATAATTCCATCGTTGACCAATTCGCGCAGGACAATTAGTTTGTTTTTTATTTTACCCTCGCTGCTGACTTCTCTTGCAGGGCTTGCCGATTCAAGCTCTTTTGGCACGCCTGTATTGCTCAGCCGCTCCTCTAATCTCTTTAAACGAGTATCCAGTTCGGATGTACCCATCTTTATCCTTTCGTCAACCGTCCCCACCCTTTGGGCTACGGGCTGCTGGTACACTTCATCAGACAGATCTATGACCAGCCAGTTTTCGTGATCGGGTTCCCATCGTTGTCCAGATGACGGAACCAATTTCCAAAAACGGCTGTGGTTTATTGTTGCTGGATTTTCCTTCAACATCGTGTTTCTTTTTTTCTCTGACATGGCGTCATTATACGTTTGAAACATATGAATGCGGCTGAAGGCAATGTTTAAGCTATGATCCGAAATGAATAAAATACAGTAATTCTGCTGGTCAGTTAAAAGCATGCGTTCAGAATAAGACGAGACGACAACCACCTGCGCAGACGTTGCAACTGAGAATGCCTGCACAATCAAAGGGACTAATTTTTTTATTTCATCGTCCTGGAAAACCCTTAGAGAGCCCTTCTTTTTTAACAACCCTCTTTCTTCGTAATAAATATAAGATAATGCGTTCGTGATGACATTTCCCACTATTTCATAAGGATGGTTAAACTGGATACGGCTGCCGTTCCTTTTGACAGGCAATTCCTCGTGTCTTACGGTAATCATGCCGTCCTTATACGTGTCTGCATGAATATTCCATAATGTGCAAGTGAACATCATGCACATAAATCCTGCAATCAAAATCGTCCGTTTCAATATTTGTTTTTTCACAAATTTATCCTATAATTTCGACAGCCTCGGAAAGATAACATACCTCTATCAACTCTATCTCAAAGTCCTTGCCAATACCTTTTGCGTTGTCTTTTGGAATAACAGCCTTTTTGAAACCCAATCTTTGCGCCTCTTTTAACCGGATTTCAATCTGGTTTACACTGCGAACCTCCCCGCCAAGCCCTACTTCTCCAACAAATACGGTGTCCGGAGATATTGCCTTCTCCTTAAAACTCGATGCAATCGTCATGGCAATACCGAGATCGGCTGCGGGTTCATCTACCTGAACGCCGCCTACGATATTCACAAAAATATCCTGCCCCCCCAGTTTTAGTCCTATCCGCTTTTCGAGAATGGCCAGAATCATCGAGACCCGATTATAATCAACCCCGCTCACCTTTCGTTCCGGCATGCCAAAGTTTGCCCTTGTTACAAGCGCCTGTATCTCGACCAATAATGCGCGAGTCCCTTCCATGCACGAAATGATAGCTGAGCCTGCGCTGATCCTTCTACCCTGAGAAATAAAGATTTCAGAAGGATTGTCTACCGGCTGCAACCCATTTTTTCGCATCTCGAAAATGCCGATTTCATCGGTGGAACCGAACCTGTTCTTGACCACCCGCAAGATGCGATAGCACTGGAATTTCTCTCCTTCGAAATACAAAACCGTGTCGGCCATGTGTTCCAATACTTTGGGACCCGCAATGATCCCTTCCTTGGTTACATGCCCTACCAGGAAAATAGCCGACCCTGTAGACTTGGCATTAAAGATCAACTCATTGGCGCATTGCCGTACCTGTGCGACCGTCCCGGGAGAAGACTCCAATTGCGGTTTATAAATCATCTGAATGGAATCTATCACAACCAGGGTTGGATGCGTGTTGTGAATATTTTCCAGGATAAAATCCAGATTCGTTTCTGCAACAACCAGCAAATTATCCGACAGGATGGATAACCTCTCAGCCCGAAGTTTTGTTTGAGCCACAGACTCTTCTCCGGTCACATAAAGGGTGGTATATCCTTTATTACTGATATACTGACACACCTGCAAAAGAAGCGTGGACTTGCCTATCCCAGGCGTCCCTCCGATCAATACTGCCGAACCTACAATCAGCCCGCCGCCCAAAATCCTGTCGAATTCTTCCATCCCTGTCTCTATACAGGGACATTCCAGTAATTTTATATTCGTTATCGGCTGCGGCAGCTCACGATTGAGGGTAACTGATTTACAACCTAAACCAGCGCCCGCATTAATTTCTTCTACCGTCGAGTCCCATTCTCCACAACCGCCACAGCGTCCGACCCATTTGAGACTTTTCCAACCGCAATGCTGGCAAACATAAACCACACCCGTTTTGGCCATACTTATATTCCCGAAAACTACAGTTAACGCCAAAAGGAAGTTGTCCGCTCGGAATAACAAGCATTCAATGTTAACGTTATCCCGTTAGAAATTTGCGTGCACGACTTTTGTCATACCCGAACGCTTCTATCGGGTATCCAGAGAGCTTTGTCTGTCTAGATTCCCGCTAAAGACATGCGGGAATGACATCTTTAGAGCGATAAAATAAAAAAGGGAAGAGTTGGACTCTCCCCTTTATTTATCTTTATTTGTTTCATCTCATTTACAGGCTACTGTCAGCATTCGCCAGCGCAGGTGCCGGACTCTCAACGACCTCATCAAAGACCAATTTACCCTCATGTACCCTTGCCTTTACATGTTTCTTCCCTTCGAATCTACCCTGTAATATTTCTTCGGAGAGAGGATCCTCTAAATAATTTTCTATCGCCCTTCGAAGTGGACGCGCCCCAAAATTTTGGTTGTACCCCTTCTCTATGAGAAAATCCAATACCTCATCCGTAAGCGTAATGCTGATGTTGTAATTATCCAGCCTCTTTTTCACGTTCTTTTATTCGATCTTGATAATCTTCTTCAAATCCTCTTTATTCAGCGGTTTGAAGACGATGATATTATCCACCCTGTTTATAAACTCCGGACGGAAGTGTTTGTCAACCTCCTTCTTTAGTTGCTCCTTCATCATCTCATAGGTATGCTCATCGGTGGTCTTTTTAAAGCCCAAAGATGCCTGGTTTTTAATAACGTCCGCTCCAATGTTAGAAGTCATGATAATGACCACGTTGCGGAAGTCTACGTGACGACCAAAACTGTCCGTCAATTTCCCGTCTTCCATAATCTGTAACAACATGTTGAACACATCAGGATGCGCCTTCTCAATTTCATCCAGCAATACGACTGCGTAAGGACGACGGCGAATCTTTTCCGTCAACTGTCCCCCTTCTTCATAACCAATATAACCCGGAGGAGCGCCAATCAATCGTGAAATATTATGTTTTTCCATGTATTCCGACATGTCTATCTGGATAAGCGCTTCCTCTTCCCCAAACATAAATTTTGCCAATGACCTTGCGAGGTGCGTCTTTCCCACACCGGATGGCCCCACAAATATAAAAGACGCAACAGGGCGATTCGGGTTCTTCAGACCTGCGCGAGAGCGCCGTATCGCCTTGGCAATCGCCTTTGTAGCCTCCTCCTGGCTAACCACCATCTTATGAAGTTCCTCTTCCATACGAAGCAGCTTTTTGGCTTCTGCAGATTCTATGCGTGTGATGGGAATTCCCGTCATTTTAGAAACAACCTCGGCTACAATTTCACCATTCACGACACCCTCAACTTCCGCGCGGGTTTCTCGCCATTCTTTCTCGATTGTTTCCTTTTTCTTTTTCAATTTGTCGGCCTTGTCTCTTAACCGGGCAGCCCTTTCAAAATCCTGAATTGCAACGGACTCGTCCTTGTCTTTTTCAAGTTTATTGATTTCTTCCTCTATATGTCTCAAGTCAGGCGGCTGTGTGGTCGCCTTGAGTCGTATCCTCGCGCATGACTCATCAATCACGTCAATCGCCTTGTCAGGAAGGTATCTTCCTGTAATGTAGCGAATCGATAGTTCGGTTGCCGCCTCTAATGCGTCATCCGTAATTTGAACCTTGTGATGCGCCTCGTACCTGTCGCGCAGCCCTTTTAATATTTCAATGGTCTCTGTCTTTGAAGGAGGTTCAACGACAATCGTTTGGAACCTTCTTTCGAGTGCGCCGTCTTTTTCAATATATTTCCTGTATTCATCCAACGTAGTAGCGCCAATACACTGGATTTCTCCCCGTGATAAAGCAGGTTTCAAAACATTGGACGCATCAATGGCGCCTTCAGCGCCGCCTGCACCCACAAGTGTATGCAACTCATCAATAAACAGGATAATGTTCTTTGCCCTTTTTACTTCTGACATTACCGCTTTAATACGCTCTTCGAACTGACCTCTGTATTTTGTGCCAGCCACCATCATTGCAAGGTCTAACGCCACAATCCTGCGGTCTCTTAACAGTTCCGGGATATTCCCCTGAACTACAGCCTGCGCAAGGCCCTCAACGATTGCCGTTTTTCCTACCCCAGCCTCACCCAGCAAAACAGGGTTATTCTTGGTTCGGCGGCACAATACCTGAATAACGCGTTCGATCACATCCTGTCGTCCGATGACCGGATCAAGTTCATGTTCCCGTGCCTGCTGCGTGAGATCCCTGCCGAAAGAGTCCAATGCAGGAGTCTTTGACTTCCCCTTCTTTTCTTCTTTCTCCTGACTTACGCCTCCCTGAACAGCTTCCGAACCTAACAGGCCAATAACTTCCTCCCGTACGTCTTCGAGTTTTACCCCCAGATTTAACAATACCTGGGCAGCAACACCTTCCTGCTCTCTCAGCAATCCCAATAATAAATGTTCCGTTCCAATATAATTATGGCCTAAAGCCCGCGCCTCCTCCATCGCATATTCCAGTACCTTTTTTACGCGCGGGGTAAATGGCAACTGCCCAACAGAAACCAGGTCTGATCCGCTCTGTACAATTTTTTCTACCTCCAGGCGTATTTTTTTCAACTCTATATCCAGGTTTTGCAAAACGTTGGCAGCAACGCCGCTGCCTTCCTTCACCAACCCTAACAGGATATGCTCAGTTCCAATATATTCGTGGTTAAATCGCCGGGCCTCTTCTCGTGCAAGCGCCATCACCTTTCTGGCACGGTCAGTAAATCGATCAAACATAATACACCTATCCTTTCAAACTTTTTATCTTTTCCAGGCGTTTCCTTACATATGATGCGCGAATAATATTCCTCTGTGTGGAATTAAGCTCGCGTCCTTCCAGCTTTTGTAAGTGTCCCGGCAGCGTGAGAATGAAAAGCTCATTTAACGTTTTCATTTCAATATCATTAATTATTCCCAAATTGACTCCCATTCTGACTTGAGAGAGCAGATGCATAATCTCTTCTGAAGAAATCAGTCTCGCCACCTTGAGCATACCATAAGACCGCCATACACGGTCCTCTAACTGTTCGCGACTTTCAGAAACGAGCGCCTTTCTCGCCATCCGCTCATAACTGGTAATCCTGGGAATCACACTTTCAATAATTTCAATAATTTCCACTTCCGATTTGCCAAGAGTAAACTGGTTAGAGATTTGATATAAGTCCCCTGAAACTTGCGTCCCTTCACCATATAGCCCCCTGACCACCAATCCGAGCTTCATAACGGCGGTAAACACCTTCTCGATATGATGAGTCATCCCTAATGCCGGCAAATGTAACATAACTGACGCCCTCATCCCTGTGCCAACATTTGTAGGGCAGGCCGTTAGATATCCGAACCGTGAAGAATAAGCATAATTTAATTTTTTCTCCAACTTATTATCTATATCATCTATCGTTTTCCATGCCTCTTTTAGTTCAAATCCGGAGCGAATCACCTGTATCCTTAAATGGTCTTCTTCGTTAACCATCAGACTGACGGTTTCCGATTTACCAAAGGCAACGCCCCGCTCACCCTCGCCCCCGGCATGTTCCCTGCTGATAAGGTGTCGTTCTACCAAAAAAAGCCTGTCTACGGGCGTAATATCCGCAAGGTTCAGATAACAAAGATCCTGTGAAATATCAGCGTCCTTAATCCTGTCCCTTATAATCTCTTCGAGTTCCTTTTTTTGTTTTACATTGGCCCTTGAAAGAAAGGGAAATCGCGCCACATTCCTGGCCAAACGAATCCTGCTGCTAATGACGATGTCTGACTCAGGACCTGTGCCTCTGAGCCATTCACCCGTATTATCAGCAAGATCGCTAATCTTCATCGTTGTCGCCTGAAAGCTCATAAATTTTATCCCTTAATTCAGCAGCCCTTTCATAATCTTCTTTTTCTATGGCCTTATTCAGTTCATTCCGCAACTGCATGAGTTCATTTTTCTTTATTAATTCTTTCCCTGCCCTTGAAGGCACTTTTCCGACATGCTGAGTATTGCTGTGCATCTTTTCCAATAAAGGGATTAGCCCTTTTCTAAAAATGGTATAATCCATCGGGCAGCCCAAACGGCCATTGGAGCGGAATTCCAAATAAGATAGTCCGCACACGGGACAAACGATCTTGGACATCTCATTGATTTCAGGCGCTACCTGATTAATGAGGCTTGTTAATATTTCAGTGGGCGAAGGTATTTTTGTCAGATGTGTATTGATGCTCTGCGCACACTCTTCACAAAGATGTCGTTCCTTCTTTGCAGTGCCAACGATCTCCGTTAAATGCACCGTCGCATGCTTTTTATTACAAGATTCGCATTTCATTGTTCATTACCCCTATGGAACTCAAGACTAAATCTAATTAGCGTTTTTCCCATTTTAACACATCCATAACTTTTCCTAAAGAACTTTTTTCAGATAATATTTCCTCTCGAATCCTGTTTTCTCTTTCCAAACAATCCATACCGTAATTAACTCTCACATCGGCCTCCGCCAAAGGTATCACCATCAACCCGTCGTCATCTCCGATAATCCAATCCCCCGGATTAATCCTGATTCCGGATATCTGAATTGGCACATTAATTTCCCCAAACCCTTTTGGCTCACCGGCGGTTGGTATCACCATTTTTGTAAAGGCTGGAAAATTTAACTTTCTGATCTCTGCAATATCCCGCATTGCTCCGTTAATTACCACCCCGCTTATTCTTTTTTGCAACGCGCTGTGAGTTGCCAATTCCCCCCAAATTGCAGGACCGACTCCTCCGGCATCAATCACAACGACGTCTCCTTCTTTTGCAATATCTATAGCCTCAACTGGTTTAGCCCAATCACCGGGTAACGTCCTCACGGTAACCGCATTCCCTATTAATTTAATATTTTGATATATCGGATATAAACCTGTAATACTTTCCGCGCGATGCCCGGCATCAGAAATATTTGCCGTAGAAAGTTTCATTAACGCTTCCCGAATGCCTTCGCGTGTTACCCTTTTAAACAGCGCTGTATCAACTCTTCTATTCTCTTTGATAGCAGTTTTAATGCTTTCTGCTGCAATTTTCGCATCCTTTGATTTGCTGATGTAACCACCCACTATAACGATACTCGCCCCGGCGTTTACCGCATCTATCACATTCTCAGAATTAATACCGCCCGCAACCGCAACAGGGATTTTTACCTTACTGCAAATGCGCTGCAAGACGCTGAAAGGCGTTTTTCCACTCATTTGATCGTCTATGGCGGTATGGATGGCTATATAGTCTGCGCCTAACCTTTCTATATCGGCAAGACGTTCCTCAACTTTAGCGCTATTTATAAAGTCTACGCAGACTTTTATACCATAGTTTTTCCCTGCCTGGATGCATTCTTTAATGGTCGAATCAGGGGCATCTCCCATCACAACGGCAATATTCGCGCCTGCTTTGGCAGCCATTTCCATTTCCATACGGCCTGCATCCATTGTCTTCATGTCTGCAAGTAAGGTTATGCTGGGAAACAATTTCCTCAAATGACGTACTGCATTCATCCCCTCGCTTTTAATAAGAGGAGTGCCAATTTCCAGCCAGTCAGCGCCACCTTCAATCGCCTCCCCGGCAACCTTTACAGCCCTGTGAAGATCAACAAAATCGAGGGCTACCTGGAATATTACTGCCATTATTTATACTCAATTGTAAAAGAACCTTTATTCGAAATATGTAGCTCCACAACGCTCGGATTCCCAGGTTGTGACCTTAAAAACCTTCACCCCTGATGGTAATGCATTGCTTAATTCGTCGTAAAGTATTTTAGAAAGATTTTCAGTGGTAGGATTTAAAACCTTAAAATCTGCAAGTTCATTCAAATAGGCATGATCAAATTTATTCACGATTTCTCCAATAACTTTTTTCACTTCTCTAAAATCCATAACCATACCCAACTTGTCCAGTTTTTCAGCCTTCAAAACAACCTGTACCTTCCAGTTGTGGCCATGGAGCTTCTCGCATTGACCCTTATATTCACGCAGGTTATGCGCCGCAGAGAAATCCGTTTCAACGATAAGTTCAAACACACATATGTACCGAAAGATGCCTTATTTTATTATGATATAAAATACCGCAATGAAATTATCACCAAAATGTTATCACTCACAAAAATAAAAGTCAAGGGATTTCTGATTGTTCATATAGGCTTAAACGCTCATTATAAAAAAACATAGGATAATTTTATACCCACGGAACTCCCTATTTTCTCTTGAATTGTTTTTGTAACTCATCCAGAGAAAAATACAGGGTCGTTGGTCTGCCATGCGGGCAATTATTTGTATATGCATTTATGCTCTTTTTCTTTTCCAGAAGCGCTTCTATCTCTTGGGGTTCTAACCTTTGTCCAGCCTTGACAGCGCCCCTGCATGCCATGATATTGATTAGTTTGTTTAAAATCTTATCTTTACCCTTCAGAGAATCATCTGCGCCCAGTTCTGCCAATAAGTTTTCAACAAAATCCTTTGCATTTAAATGCTTCAGAATCTGCGGAAAAGCACGGATCACTATCGTATGCTGTCCAAACTCCTCAACCTCAAGTCCCAGTGTTCCTAAATATTCCTTCAAACTGATAATGCTAAAAAAGTCTTTGGGACTCAACTCTACCATTTCCGGTATCAGTAACCGCTGACTCAGTGATTTTGAAGCGTGCAAGCTCCTTTCTATTTCATGATATAAAATTATTTCATGCAATGCGTGTTGATCTATGATGTTCAACCCTTCATCCGTCTCCTCAATTATAAAGGCATTGTGAATTTGGAAACACGTCCTCTTATTTTTGTTACTACCTTCAACGGCAAAGGCCTCTTCTTTCTTATCCGCTTTAATATTTGCCTGAATTTCACCATATCTCCCCGGCATTTCCCCTTCTGATTTCTCCGTAGAAAATCGTTCCCATAAAGTCTTTTTTATAAGATCGGCCTCTTCTGTTTTTGCCGTTTCCCTCTCTAACCCAGGCAGGGTAGTTGGTACGCTGATAGTTTTAATTGTTGATTTACTCAAACCCTCTTTTAACGCTGAGAGGACATAATTATATATTGCGCTGGTATTTCGAAAACGCACCTCGATCTTTGTCGGATGAACGTTCACGTCTACCTCGGACGGTTCCACCTGTAAAAACAAGAAGACGATCGGATACCGCTTATGCATCAATTTTCCGTGATAAGCCTCGCTAATAGCGCGAAAGATCGCATTGTCCTTGATATAGCGGCCATTTAGAACTATGAACTGCATCCTTGCATTACTCTTATCAAAAAAAGGCGGGGCAATATATCCTGAAAGGGTGAACATCTCTTCCCTGAGAAATATGGGGATAAGATGCTTTCTCATCTCTTCTCCAAAAAATGTAACAATCCGTTCGGCTGTGTCCTGAACGGCCGGGAGATTAAACACGGTTCTGTTGTTATGCATAAGCGTAAAATGAATTGCCGGATAGGACAGCGAAAATTTTGTCAGCACCTCTGAAATATAAGCCATTTCCGTAGGTACTGTCCTCAAAAATTTCTTACGGACAGGGGTATTAAAAAACAGATCGCGCACGTCAACTTGTGTGCCTTCAGGCGCACCCCGTTCCTTAACTTCCGATAAAATTCCCCCATCAATCTTTATTTCTGCTCCATTCATAGCCCCTTTTACCCTGGAGATGATACTGGCGTGTGAAACGGCTCCAATACTCGGCAGCGCCTCTCCCCGAAAACCCAGCGTGTGAATTGCAAACAACTCGTCTGCATCGTGAAGTTTGCTGGTAGCGTGGCTTTGAAATGCGAGGGCAAGGTCTTCTGCATCCATTCCGATACCGTCATCCGAGACCCGAATCAATTTTCGCCCCCCGTCTTCCAAATAGGTATCGATTCTCGTTGCCTTAGCGTCAATCGCATTCTCGATCAACTCTTTTACGACAGATGCCGGACGGTCTATTACCTCTCCCGCTGCAATTTTATTAATTACAGATACTGGAAGTATCTTGATTTGTGACATATATACGTTTTCCCGGTAAAATAACTAATTTATTTATATTTTAGTAA
Organism: Planctomycetota bacterium; assembly: GCA_016188675.1. Classification (GTDB taxonomy): domain Bacteria; phylum Planctomycetota; class Brocadiia; order Brocadiales; family Brocadiaceae; genus Wunengus. Next base: position 15,717 of record JACPHJ010000040.1, on the reverse strand, counting down.
ATTTATGTTATATTATTTTGGTTGCAAAAATCAAAATATATGTCATATATAAAGACATAAAATTTTACTTACAACTATAACATATATTTTACGAAAGGAGGAAGAAAATGATGAAAAAATATCGTGCTTTAGCGGGTTGGTTTTTATTCGTACCATGCATTCTCGCAGTAGGCGTTGAAAAAGGATACGGTGATGATTTATATAAAGCAAGCCTAACCGGCTCATCCTTGTCTTCTTATGAAAGAGAGGCAGAAGGAAAGATCAGTATAAAAGATAATGGTAAAGTAGAATTGTCCATAAAAGAATTGAGAACATATCCTGATCATAAACTGGTCAACCAAAATAGTGAACTTGTTATTGAAACAGAGGTTAATGACAGTTCCAAAACCTATAAAAAATCATTCACTATTACCGATGGAAAAGCAGAAGAAGAATTTACACTCGAAGACCTGATCAAAGACGACAAAATTGAAATTACCAGTGTCGTGATTAATAAAGTGACATCTACAACCCCTACTCCGACTGTAGCTGCATCGCCAACACCAGCAAGTACTCCAACTGCTACCCCAACAGCAACTGCGTCACCAATACCGACCAGTTCGCCAACAGGTACGACAACAGCCTCCGTAGCTGCGGTACAAATATTTAATGCATCTACGGCTACAGATGACGCAATTCTAGTCCCTGGTGGTATAATCTCAGAGTCCACGACAGCAGCAACACCTACACCGGTTACTACAGCTTCGCCTACAGCTACTACTTCACCCACAGCAACACCGGCAGTTGTTGAGGCAGAGGTCTCTATAAAGCCAGAAACCATCAATCTGAAAAGTAAAGGTAAATTTAAAGCCTTTATTACGCTCTCTTCACCTTACAGTGTTAATGACATAGTAACGAGTACCGTTGTCTGTGAAGGTGCGACGGCTATCAGCGGAAAAGTGGATGGAGCCGGTCGGTTCATTGCAACCTTTAACGTACAAGACCTGGATCTAGGGTTTGAAATCAAGATGCACGACGACCATGGTGACAAGAAAATAAAAACAGAACTTACGGTATCAGGCGAGCTGGAAGACGGCACGAAATTCCAGGGAAGTGATGAGATAAAAATAAATGGCAAAAGAAATAAACACGATGACATTCATGGGAGAAAGACGCATCGTTGAACATACTGCTTTTAAAACAAAAAAGGGAGGCTCTTTAGCCTCCCTTTTTTATTTTCCTTTTCCAAAATTACAAAAATAGCATGCTCGCTCCGTCCTTCGAAACTGAAATTAACAAGTGTGCAAAGTGCGGCAAATGTCGCTCGATTTGCCCTGTTTTTATAGAAACGGGCAACGAATCTATGGTGGCAAGAGGCCGCATCAGTCTGGCCGAGTCTTTACGAGACGGTGAAATTTTTCATACCGAATTATTGAGAGACTACCTCCTCTCCTGCAAGAAATGCCTTCGATGTTCCAGCATCTGCCCTTCGGGCGTAGATTATGATCTGATCATTCAGACCATGCTCGACGATATGGCAAGTCGCCTCGGCATATGGTTTATACCACGGATGATATTCAGGTTGTTTTTGACCCGGAGATGGCTGTTCAACATACTCCTGAAGGCTGCCGCTTCATTTCAACGTTTAGTGCCATTAAAACGACATGGCGCCATGAGACATCTGCCCTTCATGTTTATGGGCGGCAGATGGATCCCGCCTTTAGCGAAAAGAACGGCACTAAACAAATATCGTAATCCCGGAAAAATACCGCATCCCAGGATGAGAGTGGGATTTTATGTGGGCTGCCTCATCAACTACGTCTATACCGACATTGCCGATGCGGTAATTGAGGTTTTAAACCATCTGGAGGTTGAGGTAATAGTTCCGCAAAAACAGTTGTGCTGCGGCATTCCCGCCCGATCACTGGGTGATGTAAAAACGGCGCAGAAACTGGCTGAAGTAAATTTACAGGTATTTGAGGAAGCCAATGTCGATTTCATCATCAATGCCTGTGCTACCTGCGGAAGGACACTGAAAAGGGATTATCCCCGTATCCTGGGTGACCGTGCCTTGAATTTTTCAGGCAAATTATATGATATCTCCGAGTTTATTGAAAAATATTTTGCCCACGAAACAAAGGCGCTGAAAACACTGAATACAAAGATTACCTACCATGACCCGTGTCATCTCTATTGGGGTCAAAACATCTCAAAACAACCAAGAGATATTTTGAGGCGTTCTGCCAGGCTTCAAGAGATGGAAGCCCCGGAACGGTGCTGCGGCGGAGGCGGGGTGTTTAATTTATTACATTACGACCTCTCCATGAAGATTGGAGAGTACAAGGCAAGGGCTATTGAAAAAAGCAGCACAGAGGTCGTGGCAACGGGCTGTCCGGGATGCCGTCTCCAAATCGAAGACCTGCTTGCCGCAAGGGGTTCTGAAGTGAAATGTACCCACACCATACAGGTGTTACGCGATGCACTATTAACGACTCCTTGAGTAAAGGCTGTTGAGAATGCGCCGTACCCTTACTCTGTTACAACAGCTTCTCTGCAATCTGGATGGCATTGAGGGCAGCGCCCTTTCTCACATTATCGCTCACGATCCACATATTTATGCCGTTATCAATGGATTCGTCTTCACGGATACGACCCACAAAGACTTCGTCTCTTCCCGCAGCCACGGTGGCTAGCGGGTACAATTGATTGGCAGGGTCGTCCAACAGCTTAACCCCCGGCGCCGTTGAAAGAAGCTTTTTTACCGCTGCTGCCGTAATTTTTTTCTCTGTTTCTATATTCACAGACTCGCTATGACTGCGAATAACGGGGACACGTACGGTTGTTGCAGTTACCCGAATGTTATTGTCACCCATAATTTTTTTTGTCTCACTCACCATCTTCATTTCTTCGGATGTATATCCGTTTGGCAAAAACGCATTGCTCTGTGGAATCTGTGGTAAAACGTTAAAGGCTATCTGATGCGGAAACAAGTTTCTCTGAAAATTCCCCTTCCCTGAAAGAATACTGGAACTCTCCTTTTGAAGTTCGTCAATGGCTTTAAGCCCGGCGCCGGATACCGCCTGGTACGTTGAAACGACAACCCGTTTTATCCTGGCAGCGTCATGGATCGGCTTTAAGGCAACCACCATCTGAATTGTTGAACAATTGGGATTGGCGATCACGCCATGATGCTTCGCGATATCTTGCGGATTCACCTCAGGCACTACAAGAGGCACGTCGTCATCCATCCTGAAGGCGCTTGAATTGTCCACACAGACAGCTCCGCTTTCAATCGCATAAGGCACATATTCCCTGCTGATACTCGCACCCGCACTAAAGAGGGCAATCTTAATCCCCTGGAAAGAATGCTTGGTTAGTTCATGCACCGTATGATCGGCCCCACAAAATCGCATCTTCTTCCCAGCAGAACGTTTTGAGGCCAATAATCTCAATTCCTTTATGGGAAACTTTCTTTCTTCAAGTATCCTGAGAAATTCCTCACCGACAGCGCCCGTCGCACCCACCACTGCCACATTTACAGCCATCTTTTCAAAAAACTCCTTTCATCGTTAAACACTTTAAATCACAGAGATTCCTCCCCCTTTGTCCCCCTCAGGAGGGGGATAGGGGGAGGTCTGTGTAATCTGAGAAATCTGTGGTTTCAAACACTTATTTAATACGTATTAAAATATTATCCTGAATTGCTTCTTTCCCTTTAATATGGGCTATCTGAGATAAAAACCGCAGGGCATCCTGATAATATCCTGCCGTTGGCTTTAAATCAGGCACAAAATGAAGCCAATACTGATTTTCTAAATGCATAAACAATTCCCGAATGTATTTACTGAAAATTGATGCCAGCGCCACCGCCATACATGTGTCTTCGCCTTTTTCCACAAAGGAAATGTTCATCTTCCTTTGATTATTTACCACTTCATACGCCGACACTTCAGCGCCTTCTTTTAAAATTTTTACGTCTGCCTCAGGCAAGCAACCTTTCAGTAGTCCGGAATAATTGTTTCTGCCACCCTGCTTGTCAACAATCAGCCTTATATCTCCCCTAAAATTATTCCACAACCTGGAGAGAAGCGTCGCGCAATTATTGAACAGGACAACCGCCTTATTCCCAGCCGATCTTACCTGTTCATTAAACTCCTGAACAGTTACAACACAACTGCTTGCATAACAAAACTGCACACCTTGCTTATTCAACGCATGCTTTAACAAATCAGTATAATTTAAGACGGCAGAACCACTCGTGGTTAAAGGTAAAGGATAATCCTTCTCAGCATACCACGGGTATCCGGCAATAGTCTCGGTATTGTAACATAACAAATTCTTCAGCAATTGATGAAATGACGTGGTTTTTGAATCCTTTGACCGGAGGAACGAAAGAACAACATCTTCCAGTGGTTTTAAGCCTTTTTGGACATTATATAATCTTTTGCTATCACAAACTGCCAGCCGGTGTCCCCGGCCTTTCAGGTCGTTTGAAATAGCGCCTTTCAACAAATCCCACAAAGAACAATCGGCCTTTTCGTCTGACACATCAAAGGCCGTGATAGTAATCACCATCGGTCCTAGCAAAGGACCATATCCAGCCTCATCTATACCTGCTATAATAGTCATAATAGTGCCATTTTTAAAACAGGTGTATTATATCGCTTTATGAATGAAAGTCAAAACGAAACTAAGCCTTTTCATTTTCCTTGACAATATTCTAAGTAAAAAATATAATTTTTTTTACATATTACCTTAAACAGGCAATTATTTCGCATATATAACGAGGCTTAGGCCTCGTTTAATTTTTGAGAACGCAAAAAGATGAGGATTCTCAGGACATGGGAATGTAATATAGGCAGGGAAATTGTAAAACTCAAACAACAATTAAGCCTCCTGGATGACCTATCAACTAACCACCGGAAGACGGTACTCAAGATTATCGGGGACGTCCGGAAACTAGGTGATAAGGCCATTACAAGGTATAGCAGATGTTTTGATAAGGTTTCTCTTTCGCCTGATGAATTTCAAGTAAAAGACAGAGAAATTGAGGATGCTTACAAAAGAATTCCCCTCCACTTTGTAAAGTCCATTCAACGGGCTATCTGTAATATTAGGGCGTACCAGGAACACATAAAAATCCGGACAGTGAGTCCGTTAAAGACACACGGCGTTGTGCTTGATACCTTATATACTCCTTTGGAAAGTGCGGGGGTGTACGTTCCTGGCGGTTCAGCATCGTATCCATCCACCGTATTGATGAATACCGTACCGGCAAAGGCAGCAGGCGTAGATAAAATAGTAATGACCACGCCACCTGCGAAAGACGGAACCATTCCACCTGAAAGACTGGTAGCAGCGAGGGAAGCGGGTGTTAACGAAATATACAAGGTTGGAGGCGCTCAGGCTATCGCCGCCCTTGCATTTGGCACCGAAACCATTCCAAAGGTAGATAAGATCGTAGGGCCTGGAAATATTTTCGTAACACTTGCAAAAAAAGAGATATTTGGATATGCTGGCATTGACATGCTGGCAGGACCCAGTGAGGTGCTGATTATAGCCGACGACAGGGCAACCCCCTCGTTTGTGGCTTCTGACCTGTTATCACAGGCAGAACATTCGCCCGGCATCTCAATACTGGTAACTTTTTCGGAATCCCTGGTGGAACAAGTGAAAACAGAGTTAAAACAACAAATCTCCAAACTCAAACGGCATGAAGATACCAAAAAATGCCTTGATAAATTCGGCGTCATTATCCTGACAAAAAACATTGACGAATGCGTCGAGATAGCCAATACCCTGGCCCCGGAACATTTGCAGATTATGACGCAAAACCCAAGGACTATACTATCGGGTATCAAACATGCAGGCGCAATTTTCCTGGGCGCATACACACCCGTAGCCTTGGGAGACTACATTGCAGGACCCTCTCATGTGCTTCCCACAAGCGGAACGGCTCGTTTTTCGTCTGGTTTATCTGTAAACGATTTTCTGAAAAGGTCGAGCGTAATAGCCTATTCCAGGCCGGCGCTTAAGGAAGCCTGCAAAGATGTTGTGGAAATTTCAGAGGCCGAAGGTTTGGACGCACATACAAGGTCGGTACAAATACGACTAAATCCCAAGCCTAGATTTTAGATTTGCGGTTTCAGATTTACGATTTTTGTAGCAATTTAGTTTTTTGAAAATATTATTAACAACAGTATTTTGTTGCACTGTGCAGGGACAGGTTTCAAACCTTTCCCCTGCTGTAAGGAATTTAATTGTATAGGAATTTTCATTTTATTTATGCGGCTTTGCGGGTGGTAGCAGGCATAAAATCCCCCTTAATAAAGGGGGCATGGGGGTTGTAAAGACTCATGAAAAACACAACCCCCTGAATCCCCCTTTTCTAAGGGGGACGAGAGGAAATCCCCCTTAATAACTAGGGGGCGAGGGGGTTATTTTTCACCGGCATTTGCAGTGTATCTAAAAAGTCGCTACAATAGGCAACCTAATTTATTCCAAAATTTGACTTTATTTGTGAAGACGCATGGCGTATAAAGTATTTTAAGGAGTATGCTTTTGAGTTATTTTAGGGACAATATTGAAAGGATGTCGGGATATACACCGGGTGAGCAGCCGAAGGACGGCATCTACATAAAGCTCAACACCAATGAAAATCCGTATCCACCTTCTCCAAAAGTATTGAATGCCGTCAAGGAGGCGGTAAACGACAACCTTCGTCTTTATCCTGACCCTATCGCAACGGCTGCGAGGATAAAAATTGCCGAGACACTGGGTACGAAGCCGGAATGGGTTATGGCAGGGAATGGTTCAGACGACCTGTTGTCTATCATCATACGGAGTTTTGCGGGACCGGGCGATAAGGTGGTTTTTCCGTATCCATCATACATGCTTTACAAGACACTTGCTGAATTACAAGACGGCATTTCGTGCGCAGTGGAATTCAATGAAGATTATTCGCTTTCCGAAGATTTTATCATAGAAGGCGCAAAGGTTACGTTTATTGCAAACCCAAACTCGCCATCGGGAACGATGATTCCTCACAGCAAAATATCAAAGATCGCATCCGCCATAGACGGTGTACTTGTCGTCGATGAAGCATATGCCGACTTTGCCGAAGATAACTGCCTCAGCCTCGCTGAAAAACACGACAACGTCATCATTCTGAGAACACTCTCAAAATCATATTCATTAGCCGGCATCCGGCTGGGATTTTGTATCGCCCAGGAATCCCTCATTCAGGGAATGATGAAGGTTAAGGATTCGTATAACGTTGACCGGCTCAGCATTGCTGCCGTAGTGGCTGCCCTTGATGACCAAAAAAGCATGAATGCCCACGTTGAAAAAATAAAAGAAACGCGGAATTACCTTACAAAATCTTTGGAGGATATGGGATTTTTTGTGTATCCCTCCCAAACAAACTTTGTACTGGCACGATGCATGAAAGGGATTTCCGCTCACAATTTATACCAGACTTTAAAATCACGAAAAATACTGGTAAGGTATTTTAATTTAAGGCGGCTGGACGATTGCCTGCGCATCACTATTGGAACAAGGGAAGAAATTGATGCTTTACTAAAAAATCTAAAAGAGCTTGTGGATACGAAGAAACATGCAAAAATAAGGGACGCCTGTTGTCACTGAATAAATCCTATTTTAATTCACTTAACTATAAACAAAATATTCCATGTCAAAACGGACAGCCACGATTAACAGAAAGACCAAAGAAACAAATGTCGAACTAACAATCAACATCGATGGAAGCGGAAGCAGCGGCATCAATACCGGCATCGGTTTTTTAGACCACATGCTTGACCTGCTTACCAAACATGGACTGTTTGACCTGACCATCAGGGCAAGCGGAGATCGTGTTGTAGACGACCACCACACGGTAGAAGACGTGGGCATATGTCTTGGGCAGGGAATAAAAGAGGCATTGGGTGATAAGAAAGGCATTCGGCGCTTTTCCAATGCAAGCGTCCCCATGCAGGAGACACTTGCCAACATTGCCATAGACATCAGCGGAAGACCGGCTTTGATATTTAATGCGGCGTTTCATGCGGAAAAGATTGGAAATTTCGACGCCGAGCTCATCGAAGAATTTCTGAAGTCGTTCACTACAAATGCAGGCATCAATCTGCACGTGAATGTCCCTTACGGCACGAACGCGCATCACATAGCAGAGGCCATATTTAAGGGGCTGGCCAAGGCGCTGGAAGACGCCGTTCGGTTTGACGAGCGCATAAAAGATGTTCCATCAACAAAAGGAATACTGTAAGGGGTTTTACAGGAGTTGTCCTGTCTTTTTTTAAAAAGGAAAATTTTAATGCCAAAAAAATATGTCAAATTTTTTGCGCCAATGACATTTGTTCTTTTCTTGCCTGCCGTCTTCTTATCAACATCACTTTACGCCCAGATTGCCGAAACACCCTGGCCTATGTTCAGGCATGACTTGCAGCATACAGGGAGAAGTCCATACGCCGGCATTAAAAAACCTATCCTTAAATGGACGTTCCAAACTCAAGGCCCCGTTACTTCCTCGCCTGCCATTAGTGAAGACGGCACAATCTACTTTGGCTCAAAAGACAAAAAGCTATACGCCGTCACCCGGGACGGCAAGCTTAAATGGACTTTCGAGACACAAGAGGAGGTTGAATCCTCGCCATCCATCAGAAAAGACGGAACCATTCTATTTGGATCGTGGGATAGCCACCTCTATGCATTAAATCCTGACAGTAGTTTACGCTGGAAATATAAATCCGGAGGCGGCATCATCTCTTCTCCAGCCATCGCGCCTGACGGCACGATTTATTTTGGTTCGTGGGATAAGAAGCTCCACGCCATTACCCCTGACGGTAAATTAAAATGGACGCAGAAGACTGCCGACCATATCGTCTCGTCCCCTGCAATAGCTCAGGATGGCATGGTTTATTTTGGTTCCGGCGATTATTATTTATTTGCCATGAAACCGGAAGGTAAGGCACTGTGGAGTTTTGGCACCAGGTATCTCCTGGATGCCTCTCCTTTAATCGCACCCAATGGAAATATTTGCATCGGTTCTGAGGACGCCAAATTTTATGCTTTTCGTTCAGACGGACAGGTAGAATGGACTTTTGATACCCTGTATGATATTGATTCATCTGCCGCTATGGATACTCAGGGAAACGTGTACTTTGGCTCAGGCAATAATAGCATATACGCATTTACAGCCGACGGAAAATTGAAGTGGTCTTTTGAAACGGGCGCATCTGTCAGTTCATCTCCGGCAATCGGGGCAGATGGCACAATTTACGCTGCTTCCAGAGACAAAAAGTTATATGCATTCGATTCAGAAGGAAATCTGAAATGGGCATTCGAAACTGGAGATGCCATAGAATCATCACCTTCTATAGATGCCGACGGCACTATATACATTGGCTCTAATGATGGGAAACTTTATGCGATTGGTGAAGCATCCGGCAACAACTAACGCTCCTGGCACAATGGCAGTTAAGGTAATAAGAGAACTGCCATTCTGAGCGACCAACGGAAGCGAAGAATCTCATGTTTTATGAAATAAGATTCTTCGTCGCTTCGCTTCTCAAAGATGACACTTTACTTACAATTATAATATTAATCTCAGACAAACAAAAAAGGGCCGGTAATAGTAAACCGGCCCTTTCTGCAAAAAACTTCTATTCTCTCCTGATTCTCACCGAGAGTTTTAACTAGCGCTGAATTACGACCTCATCTTCACTTTGACATCCTTAATCTCTTCTGGAGCGCCGCCGGCACGCGGTAATTCGCCAGATCCTGAACCTCCCTTTACAGCCTCCATCCGCCTTGCACCCCTTTCATCCATAGCAGTTGCAAACCAATAGAGGAATGTGACGAAGAAACTACCACCAACAATATTCCCGAGGGTAACAGGAACGAGGTTATGACCAAACATCTTGCCCCAGGAAATAGCTTCTGGATCATGTGGCAATAAATTTGCGATTGTCAATATCGTCATATTCGCCACACTGTGTTCCATGCCCGTCGTAACGAAAGCAAATAAGCACCACCATATCATAATCAACTTACCAGAATCGCTTGAACATCTAAAGCTGGACCATATTGCCATGCAGACGAGCCAGTTACAGAAGATACCCCTGAAGAATAGCTCCCACCATGGTCCATTCGACTTATATGTAGCTACCTTCAATATAAATGATTTCCATGGATCAGGAGCGAATATACCAGCTACTATAATCATAAGTCCAAAAAGCATTGAACCGCCAAGGTTGCCTATGTATGTCCAAAGCCAACCCAGCATAGCATCGCCAAGCGTTACCGTGCCCCTAAAGGTACCTTTAAATATCAGCAGGTTATACCCGGTAAACAGTTCAGCACCACCAATAATTACTAATGACAATGCAATAGGGAACACTGCACCCGCAACTATTTTTCCTATTCCAGGATTTATTGCCGCTACAGGTGCGGCACAAATAAATGCAAGAATAACGCCAAACCCAATATAAAAACCCGCCATCACAGAAAGTGTCAAGAAGCCTGTCAGGCTGTGTTTCATTGCCGTGGCTTTCTTTAGAGACACTGCTGCGATTGCATCTACGTTCGCAGTATATAACATTAATTGTTCTCCTCTAAAATGTTGTTGTGAAGATCATTTTCAAATCGACACACCATTTTAATTGTACTTCTTATCTATTCCTGTCTACTTTCAACTTTATACTTCCAAACATCTAACCTCCCAATTTCCCTTTTCAATAATTATTTAATACACCCCCTTTCTTTCTATTGATAAATCATAGTATTTTGAAAAATACATTTTACAACTAGTCTATGATAAGGCAAATTTATCCATATCCCTGATTTGTTCCAGATTGCGCACCTTATCAGCCAATTGCTTTTTCTCTAATGCCTTCTTTCCGATACCTACAATGTCACTCAGCAAGAATGGCTTTAAGACATAATCGTACACGCCATAACTGCCAATACGGCTTTTGTCATACTCACTCTGATGAAAAATTGCCACAATTTCCGTATTTGGGTTAGCAAGCTTAATTGTCTTCAGCATCTCGTAACCCACTTGTGGTTTTACTTCCAGATCAACAACAACAAGATCGAAACTAACCTTATTGAAAAATTCCAACGCATTTTCCCAGTTTACTCCATGACACGTTTCGTAACGTTCTCGCTTGAAGGCGCTCACCAGTGATTTCCGGATCTTTTCCTGGTCTTCTATAATCAAAATATTTGGCATAAAATCTTTCGTAATTACCACAATTATTTTTTTTATTGATGAGGAATACTCCAGTCGCCGGGTGTTTTTGATTGTTCTTCGAACTGCTTCTTTAATGCTGCATTTTCTTTTTGAGCGGTTTCTAAATTATTCATGAGTTCCTTAATTGTATAATCCTTGTCACTCAGCACTTTCTTTGCATTGGAGAGCGTGTCTTCCAACTCCCATATCTCTTTTTGTAAACTAGCCTTTTCTTCCGCCAGCTTTGTCCTTGCATCTTCAAGGTTTTTGTTTGCAAGCTTTAACTGTTCATCCTGTTCTCTAACAGAACCTGAAACATTTTCAGCCTCCTCTTTTTGGCGCGTAATATCAGCAATCATCTTGTTCATTTCTTCCATAGAACCAAAAGATTTCATCACCCTTTGTTCCAGTTGCTCACGAAATGTTTTTTCCCTTATGTATCCCGATTCCTTCATTGAATAATATTTATTTATCATCTTTGATGCAAACCCAACATTCACAAACAATAATATAAGAATAAGGGTTTTTGCATTTACAGATAAACCCTTAATACTCTCATTTCCCATAATTTTTTACTCCTCGTTCAGTGTATTTTAATTCAATTAAATACATGCTTTATCTTTCCGTTATATCCCTAAACACACCTTCTATTCTAACCGACTTGCCGTTTTCATCGCGCACGAGATTGCATGTCCTTTCAGAGATAAATCTCTCCCCATTTTTTCTCTTGCAATAAGAGGTAAAATCCCGCCATACGCCTTCCTTGTCCAGCTTCTCAACCAGCTCTTTTCGATCGTCGGGATTAACATACACATCCTTTACCCGTGTTCCTATAACTTCTTCGGGTGAACTGTAACCAAGTATTTCCGCACCTGCCTGATTGATCCATGTAAATACCCCTTCCTCGGTAGGTTCACACTGATATATACCTTCTTTCAACGAATTCAACAGTTGTCTGTGATGCCTCTCTGACTCCTGCAGCTCTTCCTCCAGTTTCTTCCGCTCCGTAATGTCTCTAAATATTCCTTCTATGCGGACAGGCTTGCCCTTATCATCGGCAACCAGACTGGACGTGCGTTCCATATAAAAACGTTCGCCATTCTTCCTCTTACAGAAAGATACAAAACCCTTCCACGCTCCCTCTTTGGATAGCTTCTCAACGACTTTTTTACGGTCATCCGGATTTACATAAATATCCTTTACCTTCACACCAATCGCCTCTTCAGGAGACTTATAACCAAGTATCTCCGCACCTGCCTGATTGACCCACGTGAACGCCCCATCCACTTCCGGCTCACACTGATAGACGCCTTCTTTTAATGAATTGAACAACAAACGGTATTTCTTTTCTGATTCGACGATCTCCATTTCTACCTTTTTTCTTTCCGAGATGTCTCGAATTACCCCATAAATAGTAACTGGATTTCCTTTCTCGTCCCTCAGTAAATTGCTTGTACGCTCTGCATAGAAACTCTCGCCATTCTTCCTTTTACAAAGGGATACAAATTCCCTCCACACTCCGTCCTTTTCAAGTTTCTCGCAAAGTCTTCTCCTGTCTTCAGGGTCTACATAAATATTTTTTACCTTTGTCCCAATCACTTCTTCTGGAGTGCTATACCCTAACAACTCCGCGCCAGCCTTGTTTATAAAGGTAAATACACCCTCCACACCGGGCTCCGACTGATAAACACCTTCCTTTATTGAGTTAAACAATTCCCTGTACCGCTTCTCAGACGTTGCAATCTCCTTCGTCTTCTCATCCAGGGATTTCGCCATCGCATTAAAGGAATTTGCCAGTATCCCAATCTCATCTTCCCTCTTTATGTCAACCCTTTGAGTCAAATCCCCCGAGGCCATCTTCTCGGTTACTTCTTTCAGCTTAATAATCGGTATTGAAGTCTTTCTGCCAATGAAGTACGCCACCAGCACTATCGGAAATGCCAGCACCAGCAATAGAGAACTTACTATGTAGTTAAGATTATAGGCAGCCCCATAACCCTCATCCCTGTCAATTTCTGCCATAATACCCCAATTAAACTCCGGCAACCACCTCCACACACCCAATACGGTTATGCCGCTATAATCCTTATAGCCCTTCGCATCAAAACCATTGTTGCCGGAAACGCACTGCTTAACTCCCGTGGTCAACTCACCGGTTTCCCTGCTAATCAACTTCAATTCCAATGCGCATCTCTTTTTCACCAACCCCAGCTCTTTTAAATGCACAGCAAACCGCGATTCCGTAATCATGTATCCGTCTTTGTTCACCAAATAAGTCTCACCCGTCTTCCCAAGTTTGAGGCTTAACATTAGCTCATTCAGCGCATTTACATCAATCCTCAAAGAAACGACACCAACTATAACACCATCTCTATCTTTCAGTGGTGTCGAAACAAACATGGTTGGCATGCCAAGTTCCTTCTCTCCAACCTCATTTGTTAGGGGAATTTCAGATGGGATAATACCAGATACAAAGGTGTTCCCTTGTACCGCTTGCTTAAAGTAATCCATCTCTGAAATGTCACTTCCTACGCTTTCTCCGGTAGAAGCGATTGTTACCAATCCCTTATCATTACTAACAAGGACACCCTTTAAAACATACTCATTTTTTACTACCTCGAGATATTGGACTATATCCGGATAATCCTTGTCTTCTCTTGTAATCTTTGCACACTTAGCCATCAACGGATTGTTTGCAACCACACGGGTATTCTTCATCCTTTCATGTATCCAGGTCGAGACCAATTCTGATTGCTTATGGCCAATGCCATCCAGGTTTCGCATCAACACTTCCTGAAGATCTGACTGCATCCTTGGATAGGCCACAATCCTTAGCAAAAGAAATGGTAATAACGTAAATACAATTAGTAAGAAAATGAGCCGATTTTTAATCGAGATAAACATTATTTTTCTCCGTAATTTAACAAAATTATACGTCCAGGTTCATTAAAATATCAGACCTCTCTTATTGCCTATCACACATCCCTTACCACCAATGTGTCGGATAATCTCTTTTCCCCATCTTATTAAAAATAACGCCAATTAATACCAGAATAAAGGCGCCCAAAATGACCGGATTCAAAATATACATATAGCCAACACCCAAGCCTCCGGTCTGAACGGCCACGTATGCAGTTGCACCTGCCGGCGGATGGATTGAATAAGTCACAACCATAAGCACAAGCGCAAGGGAGACACCAAGGGCAATAGACCAGAATGTGGCGCCAAAGAAATCATTCACACATACACCGATACATGCCGCCAGAAAATGCCCCAGCAGGACATTCCTTGGTTGTGCAAGCGGCGCCTTATAAGCGCCATAAATCAACACGGCGCTGGCACCAAACGGACCTAATAACATCGGACACTTCCAAAGAAAAGCCAGCAGTGCCGTGAATCCTACCCCCAAAAACGCACCCCACAAAGAAAGCCATACCTCCCTCGCAGGAATTGCAGGCTGCGGCGACCTTGGCAGCTTTTTTACATATGCACTAATTTTATTTATCCCATCCATTATCGGCATTTTTCCCTTCTCCCTATTTGAAGACCCTTTAAAAAACCCTGATAAATGCGTTAAGCAACCCTTGTCATCTTCTTCTAAATCTTCCTTAACTTCAAACTTAACGTCTATAACTTTTTTAACCTCTGTAGTTTTTCTTTTCTTGAACATCAACATCCGCCAAGACCTTTCTACCTCCTATACTATAGCCTAGTAGCGCGCTTCAAATGGTATAAATTCTATTTTCTGGCTGACTAGAGTAACGAAAAATATACCAACATCGGCAGGGAGAAAAAAAATACCACTTATATTTTATATAAGTGGTATTTAATCAACGTCTTATTAAAACGATTATATTTTTATCTTCTTAATAATCTACATTTTATCGGTTCATAAAAACATTCCATTATGCAATAGTAGTTTCAGGATGAAATTAATTATATTATTATGGCTTTTAATATAAGCATTGGCAAAATACCCTTAACATATTTTAAACGCAACATCATCTCTTGCGCCCATAAATATGCTTATCATAGAATATGTAATAATAATTGACGTCAGAAAATCTAATAAAGAAGCGGCTGTATACAGATCATACTTCGTAATGAATCCGAGTACATTGGTTGCAAAAAGGAATCGGATAAAAAAGAATATATAAAGTGTTATTGCAATGCCTTTGTTCAATGACAGATATTTACAGTAGGCGTAAACAAAAACAAAAACGGAGCATAGTCTGATCAAATAGTTCAAGATATTTAAAGCAAACGGAATACTAGACTCTTCGTTCTCTTCCAAAAATGTCTCTATACCTGCAGACAAAAAATATTTTGAGAAGAAATACAAGCTAAAGCCAATACTGTTCGGCACAATGTTTGAGGGTGTGAACACCAATGAATCATCACCTCACCATCGCCACATCCAGTGAAAATATTTATGGTTTTTTCCAATCCCCTCTATTCCACTATAACAAAAAGAATTCTTTAAACAGTAC
>JACPHJ010000046.1 GCA_016188675.1 Planctomycetota bacterium | reverse complement strand
CTGGATATGAAACTCCAGAGGTTGACCGGACTCGAACAGGGAAAGATCGAGGAAGAATACAAAAAAATATGCGCTGAGATTAAAGAATATCAGGCAATTCTGGCGAGTGACAAGTTGGTGCTGAATATCATCAAAAAAGATATCGTGGAAATTAAAGAACGCTTCGGCGATAAACGCCGCACGGAGATTGTTGCAGCCACTACTGAATTCAATATAGAAGACCTCATAGCAGAGGAAAATGTTGCCGTTATTATCACCCACGAAGGATATATCAAACGGTTACCGCTGATGGCTTACCGGAAACAACACCGCGGCGGCAAGGGCGTTACTGGCGCTGACATGAAAGAAGGGGATTTCATAGAACATCTCTTTGTAGCGTCTACCCATGATTATATCCTGTTCTTTACTGACCAGGGACGGGTTTACTGGCTCAAGGTCTACGATATTCCGCAAATGGGCCGAACGTCCAAAGGCCGGGCGCTGATTAACCTGTTGGAATTTAAGGAAGGTGAAAACGTAAACTCCCTTATTCCTGTAAGAAATTTTGACGAACGGCAGTTGGTCATGGCCACGAGTCATGGGATCGTTAAAAAGACTGTGTTAAGTGCTTATGGAAATCCCAAAAAGGGTGGTATTATTGCCATTAACCTGGATGATGGGGATAAACTGATTGGCGTCAAACTAACAAATGGCAAACAAGACATTATCCTCGGTACCGAGCAGGGAAAGGCAATGCGTTTCTCTGAAGAAAATGTCAGAACCATGGGGCGCGTAACACACGGAGTAAAAGGAATCAAGCTCAAGGAAAATGATAAAGTCAGGGATATGGTGATTGTGGACGAGAATTCCTCCCTGCTAACTGTTTGCGAGAATGGTTTTGGGAAACGGACAGATTTCTCAGAATATCCCCCTCATCATAGGGGAGGGCAGGGCGTCATTAACATTAAAACCACCGAAAGAAATGGGAAAGTCGTGGCCCTGATTGACGTCAGAGATACCGACGAATTGATAATGATTACCTCAAAAGGCATGGTTATCCGGACACCTATAAATACCATTCGCGCCATCGGAAGAAATACACAAGGGGTCAAACTCTTTTCCATAGAAGAGGACGATAAACTTGTTTCCGTTGCACGCGTTGTCCCGGAAGAGACAAAAGCCGAAGCGGACAGCGGCGAAGTTTCCGAATCGGAAACGCAAGAGGAAGTAGCTGAAGAAAGTACCAAAGAGGATGCAGAGGAATAAGGCTTCCAACCGTTTCATTCTAAACGAGAACCTATAGTAAACGACTTAAATAAGTTGACATTGAATGCTTGTCATTCCGAGCAAGGCGAGGAATCTTAGGATTTCTCAGTCGCTCTGCTCCTTCGAAATGACAACTTTCCTTTTTTCGTTCACTATAATTATAGTCTTAAATTAGGCCTTCGGCGGCTTTTTCAATGTAGAGCGACGAGCCTCGTCGCTCTACAACCGCTACATTGAAATTCCTATACATTATTAAATTATTGAATTTATTAGGATGGGTGAAGCCTGTCCTGAGCTTGTCGAATGGGCGAAGCGAACCCATTCTTAAGCCGTTTAAACGGCTTAAACGGTTTAAACCGTTTGTTGGTACGCTTCGCTCACGGCTGGTTCAATCTTGTAGATTGAACCGGATATTTGAACGGACTATGGGCTTTAAATAAATATCAGCCATAAAAAAGCCAACTGTTTAGGTTCAATCGAGGACGATTGAACCAGCGAATATGGCAGTCTTTATTTATTTTCAAAAATACCACACTATTACAGCACATCTATTCCAAAAATGGTATGTAATCTTTATCCGCAATTCTCTTTCACAAATGAGTAAATTAGATAATGTAAAAATAATTTTATTATCTGAGTAATCGCATTGGTAGGAATCTGTGCAATCTGCGAAATCTGTGGTTTCAAATGTTTCTCACTGGAATCTAATAAATTCCCTTATAACTAGCGATGGATCAAAAATATTCCATATCAGCCTGCATTATCACCCTGAATGAAGAAGCCCGCATTCGTGATTGCCTTGAAAGTGTAAAGTGGGCAAGTGAAATTATTGTGATAGATTCATTCAGCACGGATAAGACGGTGGATATTTGCAGGGAATATTCTAACAGGGTGTATCAGCGGCCGTGGCCTGGAAATATTGATCAAAAAAACTACACCATAAGTTTAGCAAAGAACGACTGGATTCTTTCACTCGATGCCGACGAAAGGTTATCTCCGGAGCTTATTGAGGAAATTCAGGATGCCGTTCGCAATCCAAGGAATGTTGTAGGATTCTTTTTTCCCAGACGCAGTTTCTATCTTGGCCGGTGGATTTATCATGGCGATTGGTATCCGGACTACCAACTGCGGCTTTTTAAAAGGGGTTGCGGACAATGGCAGGGCACAAACCCTCACGGGCGGGTTATCGTGGACGGTAAAACCAAGTACATGAAACATGATATTTACCATTACAACTATAAAAACTTTTCCCATCAGTTAAGGACAATGGATAATTACTCCAACATCTTTGCCGATGTCACGGTCGAACGGGGCAAGGGTTTTAGCTTATTTCAATTGATTTTCAGACCTCTTTACAAATTTATCAAAGTGTATTTCTTAAAAATGGGGTTTTTAGACGGACTGCCTGGATTCATCCTGGCGGTTTCTAATGCATTTTATATTTTTGTCAAATACGTAAAACTCTGGGAAAAAAAACACCATACTATGCCTGAGTCAACGACGCAAAAGAACCATATAAATTGTAGATAGGAGCCGCTTCCCGGTTGCGATTTGTTGTCTCGTCTCCATGAGTGTTTAGAATTTCATAATTAAGAGTAGTAGTGTAGACAACCCCCTTTAATCCCCCTTAACAAAGGGGGACTTAGGGGGTTGTTCTGTGCGTAATTTATTAATATTCACTATAAAAAGGACAGTATTCAATAAATGTCCACTATTAAAAAACTATACACCTCCGTCTTGCCTCATGTCTACGCATTCTTTGGGAGAACGTGTCTGCCATATTTCCCATCTAAAATATCCATAGAATCAGGGAACTTGTGCAACCTGCGCTGTCCGCTGTGTCCCACCGGACAGCAGGATAAAAGCGCCAAAAAAGGTTTTATCTCTTTCGACTTATTCAAAAAGGTTATTGATGAGATTGGGCAGCATCTTACCATGATCCGCTTGTATAACTGGGGAGAACCAACGCTGAATAAGGACTTGCTAAGGATGATTCAGTATGCAAAAGAGCGCGATATAGATATAAAAATCAGCACAAACCTTTCTATGAAGATGGAAGATGACCAGATAGAGGCATTATTAAAGGCAGGGCTGGAAAAAATCTATATCTCCTGCAATGGAGCGAGTTCTGAGACTTATCTGAAATATCATGTGGGCGGCGATTTTGGTCTGGTTATGGATAACATGAAAAGATTGGTTCAAAAGAAAAGAGAAATACCCGGCTGTCACACAAAGTTTGTCTGGCTGTTTCATATTTTTAAGCACAACGAACACGAGATAGAAACTGCAAAGGAACTAGCTCAAATAATCGGCATCAAAATCAAAATCTCCAAAATGAGACCCGATATGGGCAAGGAGATATTTGAAACCACCCAAAAGGCGCTTGAAAGAGACAAGGCATGGATCCCCGATAACTCCGAATATACTGTCGTTTCAACAAAACGAAAGAAACGGATAGGATGTATGCTTCCGTGGACGGAAACGATGATCAACTGGGACGGCAGTATTCTTCCCTGTTGTGCGGTCTATAGTGAAAAGCATGCCTTTGGAAATATTCTCGAAAATTCTTTTAAGACTATCTGGAACAATGAGAAGTACATTGCTGCTCGAAAAGAAATATTGGGGATGAAAAATGACAAACAAACCATTTGCCATATTTGCAAGCGCAGCGGCTATCTGCATGGAGGATGATTCAATTTTGGATTTTAATTCTAAACTCGAGATTCCTAAATTTTCATTCTGAATTTATCGGGTTTTGTATGAATAGATTGAAGAAATGGGCGTTTACTGCTTCCTGTCTAGTTTTCGTTCTGCTCATATCACAGGAAATCACGGCAGGAGAACCACTGGATAAAGAAGTCAAAATAAATGCACAGACATTGTGGAGATATATGACCATTGAAAATCCCTACCAGAACTACCCCACGTGGCCTGGCAAAGAGGGTTTTTATGAAAGCACCATGCCCCCCGGCAATATTCTTAAATTGTATGTAAATGACATTGCCCTTGACACCATCGTTAATAAAAAAGGCTTGTTCCCGGAAGGTTCGCTTCTCATCAAAGAAAACTACACTGAAGACGGGAAATTGTTTTTAATCACGGTAATGTATAAATCAAAGGGATTCAATCCCGCTGGACATGACTGGTATTGGGTAAAGTACAAACCGGATGGGGAAGCACGCCTGGAAGGTAAAGTCGATGCGTGTATCAACTGTCATGTGGGCGTAGCAAACAATGACTATGTGTTTACGGATAGTATAAAATAACCATCTGGAAAATACAAAGGTGTCTAATGCGCCCCGCAACTAAGTTTTAAACCAACAACGCCAATAATAATCAAAACTATGGATATCATTTTCATCAAAGAAACAGATTCCTTGAACCAGAGGATTCCGATTCCCACAATAAGAGCCGTTCCTAGCCCAGACCATATCGTATAAGCGACACTCACGTCAATTTTCTTGAGCACAATTGTCATAAGAGAGAAACTACATGCATAAAAAACGAACAGTAAGATCGAAGGTAAAACTTTGGTAAAACCCTGTGATAATTTCATATTCGTGGTGCCTGCAACTTCCAGGCATATTGCAAGAATTAAATAAATCCAGCTCATGCAGCATCTCCTCCTAATTTAATGATCAGGAATTTCAATGTTAAGCCTGAAAGGGTGAAAGAAGTTCTTGCTCAATCAATTCCAAATATAATTTGTATTCAATGCAGCAGCAGTATCTCTGAGGAAATCAATAAAATCCTTTTCTCTTTCACCCCTTTGGGGTTGATTCTTTTTGTATTTCTTCGTCCAGGGGCTTCACCCCATAAGCGCTAACTTGTTTTTGCTATTTTTTTATCAGGTATAGTGCTATTACTTTTTATGAGGATTCCAATATTGAATATCGAAGGATAATAGAATATTTGATCTTGAAGAACGCTTAATAGATTTTGCCGTCAGAATTATTCGTACAGCGGAATCCTTGCCAAAAACCAGGACGGGAAATCACATTGCCGGGCAACTCATTCGCTGCGGTACATCACCCGCTCCCAATTATGGTGAAGCTCAAAGCGCAGAATCTCGTTCTGACTTTATACACAAGATGAAAGTCTCACTTAAGGAGTTACGTGAAACAAGGATATGGTTATTAATGATTGTAAAAGCCAATCTCATAAAGCCGATGTCAAAGCTTGAACCTCTGATTAATGAGAATAATGAGCTTATTTCTATTTTTGTAACAAGCGTAAAAACCGCGAAACAAAAGGAGGATAAGAAAACCTCTTAATTCGAAATTCCTTGTTCAATATTCGTTATTCAATACACGGTTAAAATGACGTGTCAATTTAAGTTAGCGCTTATGGGGCTTCACCCCTGGATATGTGCTTTCTGCCCTTCTGGCATAGATTGTGTTTAAGTTGGGCAACTTATAGTTTAAATTTATTTTATTATCAAGGAATTTTTACGTCCTCGGTCGGTAATAGTCGTCGAATAATTCGTGTATTGATCGACCTGTTCCTCTGCATTGAATGATGATTTATATTGAATGAAGCGTAATTTGCAAGATAGCACTTAATTTGCTGATTTGTATTTGTCTGAATAAGGATGTCCCTAATATTCAAATCTTCACGAAAGACGCCGAAGGGTGAGACCTGATCTGCCAATCGTAAAAGGGCAAATAGCACGGAAGTTTTGTCGGAATGTAAGTTGCCATACTGATCCAATGGGATGCAGTTCTCCGGCGTCTGTGAGATGAGAAACCCTTCTTTTAGATGTTTGGGTGGAGTTTTTATAAAAATGCCCACAGGGATGGGTACGTTAATTCTTAATGCAAACAAGGCATTTGCATGCATCCATGCTCGTTTAAGGTTACTGTAATTCTGCGCTGTATTGCCATGTTCTGTGAAACATGCAATTCGAAAGTTGTTTATATAGCAAACCTCCTGGGCAGTTCCTCCAAGTGTATCTAATAATGCTAACAATGTTTCTGTTGAACAATCTCGCCTATAGTAACCGTAAAAATCAGGGTTTTTAAATATGCAGAATTTTCTATTTTTATGGACGCATTGTTTGTAAAATTTTTTGGCGTCTTTTTTTTGTATGTATGCGGTTACCGCTTCGATTTGTATTGCCAATTTTTTGCAGTAATCAAAATTGCCGTCTGCATAAGATATGAGAAATCTGAGCCGTTCCGTATTTGTAAAATGTCTTTTTGCCCGGTTTAATTTTGCCAGATACCACACACGCTGTTTCTCACTTAAAGATTTCGCTTGTAATAAAACCCTTTCAAAGTCGATCAAGATTATCTTTCTTTCCCCGATTTCATCGTTGTATACCAAAAAATTATCGAGTGAAAAGTCGTCTTGCTTTACCCCTGCATCGTGGACAATCTTCGCAAGTTTCCCAAATTTCCTTAAAACACCCCTTCTCTCTCCATGCGAAACACCCCCTTTAAAATATTCTCTCAGAGTGCAGGCATGTTTGATTTTTTTAATTATTAAATAAGATTTTCTGTGAAAAAAGTGTTTTCGTTCACCATAAGCGACTGGCACTTCAACCGGAACACCTTTCATTGCTGCTCCGTAAGTCGTGTTAAATTCACGAAGCCCCCGTGTATTTTTAAAGAGTTGTTTTACCTTTTGAATAAGATCGGGGTATTTGTATATCTTGACAAGATAGGTCTGTGCCCTATTTACCTCAAATTCCGCCAAAATTTTATACCGATCCTTTCTCAGAATAGCAAGGAGAGAGTCATGGGTTGTTTCATCATTCTCACCTGGAATCTTATGGGTGATATGCTCAAGAAAAGGGATGAGAAAAGATTCCTGTGTATGAAAAGTCCAGTGAACATGCCCGATTGTATTTGATATATATCCTTTAAACATTGTATATTTTTGTTATAATAAAACTAAATATGAATTTTTCAAAATAAAAATCAAGAGAAATGACATTTATTACCGATTTCAGTAAAACCATATGAACAAGTTTACAACGAGTATCCCAACAAAGGCACGAGATATTATACAAAAAGCCTTACAGAAAAAACGATATGAATTACTTGAACCAGAAGCCAAAGAATTAATTGAAGCCTTTGGAATAACAACCACCAGACACACAGTCACATCCTCTGTTAAAGAGGCAATTCAAACTGCAACGTCTATGGGATATCCCGTTGTCCTGAAGATTGTTTCACCTGACATCAGTCATAAAACCGACGCTGGCGGCGTAAAGGTTGATATAAGGGATGATGCGGGTGTTGAAATCGCATACGAAGAAATTATGAAAAACATAAAAAAGAAGATGCCCGATGCAAGGATTGATGGAATTCTTGTTGAGGAAATGGCAACCCCTTCTACGGAAGTTATTGTCGGCGGACTTCGGGACCCTCAATTTGGCCCGGCTGTGATGTTTGGACTTGGCGGTATTTTTGTAGAAATTTATAAAGACGTATCCTTTCGCATTGCCCCGCTGGAAGAATGCGAGGCGTTGGATATGATTCATGAAATAAAAGGCTCAAAAGTTTTGAAGGGTTTTAGAAACACTGAACCCCTGGATATTACCGCTTTGGCTCAAACTATTTTAAAAGTATCAAATATTATGGTTTCTCTGGAAGAAATTAAGGAAATCGACCTGAACCCCATGCTTGTGTATCCGAAAGGTGTTAAGGCTGTGGATGCGAGGATTATCCTGAACCGGCTTTAAATAATGTGAGATTCTTCGGCTTCGCCTCAGAATGACAGAAAAATGTCAAAAGTTGTCATTCCGAGCGTAGCGAGGAATCTAATTTTTGGAGTTCGTATTTAATTGAAACTAAAAGACACCGCATTTACTGTAAGGGCTGAACGAGCTATCCTTTTCCGGGTTATGCTGCCGGAGGATCGTAACGGTGACGAAGAACCACTGGAAGAACTCCATCGGCTGGCGGAAACTGCGGGCGCAAACGTCGTCCATACGGTAGTTCAAAATAGGGGAAGTATCGACCCTGTATACTATATTGGAAAGGGGAAGGCAGTCGAATTATCACAGGTTGCAAAGGAGCTGAATGTCGATGTGCTTATTTGTGACGATGACCTCGCCCCGGCACAAGTCAAAAACCTGGAAAAGATTATTGATGAAAAAGTAATCGACAGGAGTGAATTAATCCTGGACATATTTGCCACCCGCGCAAAGACATTTCAAGCGAAACTCCAGGTGGAACTGGCTCAGTTAGAGTACACAAAACCCAGATTAACGCGGATGTGGACTCACCTTTCAAGGATTGAAGGAGGTATCGGAACGAGGGGGCCGGGTGAAAAACAACTGGAAGTTGATAAACGCATTGTATCGAAAAAAATTCATGCCCTCAGAAAAAAATTACACGAAATTGAAAAGAGACAGGAACGGCTGGTCGCATCGCGGAAAGAATTTTTCACGGTGTCTATTGTGGGGTATACCAACGCCGGGAAGTCCACGTTAATGAACGCCTTAACGGAGATTGATACCTTTGTAGAAGACAAATTATTTGCAACGCTGGACACAAAAACAAGTATATGTAAATTAGAAAACGGGAAAAAGCTTCTGGTGAGTGATACCGTTGGCTTTATAAAGAAATTGCCACACCATCTCGTTTCTTCCTTTAAAGCGACCATTGAAGAAGCCCGGCATGCCGACCTTCTCCTCCACGTTGCGGACATCAGTTCCGCTATCATTCACAACCAGATCGAAGCAGTAAATACTGTGCTGAAGGAACTGGGATGCGGCAAAAAACCAACGATCATGGTATTTAATAAAATAGATGCCGTGAAGGATGACGCCGTTATTCCGCTGCTTCGGACTCATTACAAGGATTGTGTTACGATATCAGCAAAGACTCGCCAGGGAATAGAAGACCTGAAACGCAAGCTCGTAGAGATGCTCGAAAAGAACTTCGTTGATATAGAACTTTCCTGCAGTGCTGGCAATGGAAAACTGATTGCATATCTCCATGAACACGCACATATTGTAAGCAGCCGATTTGACGATGAGCGGGCGACTTTCCGGCTCCTTTTGGAAGACAAGCTCATTCACAAATTACGTACACTGGAGGATGGCATTCAGATAAAAGAAACTGCAGTATCAGATTCAGGTCAAGAGATTGAAAAATACAAGGCTGGAGGTAACAATTAATGCGTATGACAGAAAAAGAATTAACAACAAGAGCGGCTAATTTTTTACAGTTTTAATCCTGGAGATGACAAAAAGCGGCACTGATATCACAAACATGGATATGCTGATGATTTGAGCAATGGTGAAGAAATTGAAGAAGAGCGGGTTATCGCCCCGGAGTGACTCCATACAAAACCGGATAATAGGATAAATTATTCCAAAAAGCAAAAAGACCTCTCCATTCCTTTTCCGATACTTAAAGAACACACTGAGGATAAAGAAAAGCGCAACGTCTGAAAGAAATGAATACAATTGAGTGGGATGAATAGGAAGGGCATGTGTATCAGAAAGATGAACCAATCCTAGTGCATACTGATGAAGAAAAGCCGGGCTGCCATCAACTATGCCAGTTTTATCCACCGTTCTTGGAAATTGAATCGCCCACGGGATATTCAGCGCGACTTTTCCGAAACAGCATCCGTTCAGAAAACATCCGATACGGCCAAAACCAAGTCCCAGTGCGGCAGAGGGAGTAACGATATCAAGAATATTAAGGAAGGACAACCGATGTTTCCTGACGAAAACAAACAAGGTAACGATAGCGGCAAACAGCCCTCCGTAATAAACCAAACCCCCTTCATAAACCTTAAAGATACTTAAGAGATTGCCCCTGTAATCCCCGAAGAATTGGATAATGTAAAAAACCCTCGCCCCCAGAATGCCTGCACAGACAATATAAATCCCAAGGTCTGTAATCTTGTTGGGGTCAATGCCTTCTTTCCTGGCCCTCCATCGTGCGATGGTAATGGCCGCAAAAAAAGCAACCATCAACATGAATCCGTAGGAATAAACAGGAAAGCTCTTATGTAAAAAAGGCAGGGGGATTTCGAATAATATCCTTCTCATAACTGGAGAGTTTTGATGAGCTTGTTGTTACCATCCACCAGAATTATCTTTGGTTTCCAGTTCCTTGCGACTTCGTCTTCAATGAGACAATAAGAAATGATGATAACCTTGTCGTTTGGCTGTGCCCATCGTGCTGCGGCTCCGTTTAAGCAGATGACGCCTGAATCACGTTCTCCTTCTATAACATAAGTCTCGACACGCGTGCCGTTATTAATATTGAGCACCTGTACCCGTTCGTAATGCAGGATGTCTACAGCATCGAGAAGGGCTTTGTCAATGGTAATGCTCCCATTATAATTAAGGTTGGTTTCGGTTACCGTTGCGGCATGTATCTTGGCTTTGCACATCTCCCGAAGCATTGTTTCTCCCAATAGTCTGATTGCATAGAAATTTCATTTGGACACGGATAAACGCAGATTATCAGCGTTTATCCGTGAAAATCTGCGTACTATTTTAATCTTCAATCGCCATGCACAAATTTTATCTTAAAGTACCGCAAAATCAACAGTAATCCTTATTGTTTTGCGGGCGGGTAATAACTCCGGACACATGTCTTGACCAGGTCGACAATCTCCTCATCTGTCAGCTTTCCTTTAAAACCCGGCATCTTTCTCTTGCCATTGGCTATCGCTATAATTAATCTTGAGTCAGAGGCATTATCCTGCCAGTGGGTATTGGTAAAATTAGGAATCTTGAATATCCATCGCCCGACAAAACAGCCTTTCCCGTTGACCTTGTGACATTTCCGGCATTCCCTGTCATATACAGCCCAGATACCACCTTTATCGGATAATGCCGTCTGCTTAGGGTTGCATCCATAAGATAACAATGCACAAAAGACCATGACCACTACTACAGAACCAATTTTTTTCATCTCTCTTCTCCCCCGTTATTTTGAAATTCTTTATGCCTGGTTAATATGAAAAGTTTACCATAAAACATCACTTATTCAAGTCTCTTAATTTCATTTTATAAATTTACACAGAATAATTTCCGGCTTATAATTTTTATATCCATTCAACCCTTATCTATTAATATTTATGAGTTTAAAATAAATTCACGACTCACCTCAGTTTTTTTGTCCTGCCTATAGTAAATGTTATACCCATCGTCATGCCCCAATCCACACTTTCACTATTCAAACCGGTAAATCCAGCAATGTCATACTCTATCTCCTTTGGACCTTCCCATACCATTCCTCCTAATAATTGATGGTCTAATATAGACCTCTTCACCTTTTCCCCACTATATTCAGTTACCAGATGAAGTTTTTTATATTGTGGTACAGGTACATCCAGTATGAGGCCATAAACAAAAAGACCGCGCCTGTTGTGCTCGAATTCCTTTGTCGTCGTACCGCCTCCCAGTGTCGTATGGCAGGTAAAGTTTTTTAGATACCATGAAAATATACCCGTACCCTCAAATCCTAATCCAGAAGTACCTTTTTCTGTGGGAAATATCGCACCGGTTTCCGTGGCAAAATTAGGTATCCAACTTCCACTATCGACACGCCACCAGACCTTCTTATAAGAACCAAGTGTATCGGCAAATTGCTTTTCTTTTATGCCTAATGTACCTGAATATTCTGTATCAATTAACTGGCCCACGGTCTCAAGCACAATCTCACTATCCCAGGGCAGTCCATAGTTGAACCGAATACTTGACGGTTCCAATGTCAACTCATCAGGACCTGGATGTTTCTGCTCATGTAACCCAAAAATACCATATTCGATTTCAACAAGGTTGGTTTCGACTACGTCAGCATCTGTCGTGACAAAGGGGCGCAATGCGAATACCTCCGCAGGTAAAATAAATCCTATTGAGACACAAAATATTAACAAAAAAGAAATTTTCATAGATGAATAAGCATCTTAATGCGAAAGCTCGGTTTTCGCATCTTTTGTCATTTCTGATAATTCTAGAAGCGCCCTTCCCCATGCCCATTTCCCTTTGCCACCCCAGGACTTCAGGGTCTCAAGTGCCCACTCAGGTGTTTTGTCTTGATGGCACCTGTTGCAGGCATTTGGTTGACCATATAATATCGTTTGCTCTGGACTGAAATATTCAAAGTTGAAGGCATGGCTTCGGCTCTCCAGTTCAAGGGCATTTTTACCTATCTTAGGCATGTGACATTCAATACATTGACTCCCGGGACTATCAGGTTTATGATGCGTATGCTCTAAAATATTACTTACATAAGGACCCGATGTTGAACCTTCTCCGTGGCATGTCAAACAGAGCTCATTTCCCGGTTTGTACACCATTGCAGTATACCTTCCATTATGAAGATTATGGCATGTGAAACATTTTATACCACGTCTGTACATGGTACTACGGATAAAGTCGTTCCCTTGCGTCCTGTTCTTTTTTCCGATCCCGCTCGGGAAAAAAACATTACTTTCTTTGCCGGGTACAAAAGGGGCCGGTAATTTGTATTTTATTAAGTCATCTCCGGGTTTATACCCCACTGGATAATCCCGTATCCCATATTTCTCCCAAAATTCTGTAGGTATTCGATTCTCTTCGTGGCAATCAAAACACACATCATTTGCCTTGTCAAAAGGCAATTTTGCAGGGTTTATAATATTATCCACACTGGGTGCATAAGCATGTTCTTTTCCCGGACCGTGGCATTGTTCACAGGCAATATTCCATTCAATAAACTTGTCACCTGTTGTCATCAATCCTACCGTATGACATCCATCGCATAGCTTGGAATTTGGGCGTTGCTTCCAATCCCGTGGATAATATTCGCACCACCACTCATCCTCTGGAAAATATTTAACCCATTCTTTTGTGGCTACATTCCACTGGGCAGGGAACATGTAATAGTCATTACCAATCCTCTTCATAAAACGTTGCTTGAATCGGCTTCCTATTAGCAAATCGACGTCTTCCTGTTCAAACGTACGATATTTACTTTTTATAGAGAAATCCGCAACCAATGCACCAGGAGCTTTGGGGTCTTGTATGTATTTACTGTGATATGTTGTCTTCCAGCCATCATAATTTGCACGATGACATATCTTGCATGCCTTCGACCCTACATATCCCTCAATACCTTGAGCATAATCAGGAAGCGGTATATCTGAAGTTATACCAGCCGCGGCTATCTGCGCTTGGTTCTCTTTATATTTTTGTGTTGTCGTACATCCAGCAGGTAACAAAACAACTAAACCAATAAAAATCCATTTTGTATTCATCGTGCCTATCCTCCTTTTAAGAGATCATAGAGGAATAAAACAGTATCATATTTTATTTCTTGAATTATCAGAACATTAAAAAATGTATAAGAATCTGCCACCGCTATCGAAGGTAATATCAGATATTTCAAAACATTTTGCATTACCAAAAATATATTTTATCTTATCTGCTGCCCGATCGACTTCACTTGTATTGGACTTATTCTACTTTGACCGAAAGTGATGTGCTGGAAAGCACTGTCTGATCATCTGTGAAAGTCCGTTCATTGTAGCGGTTCAAGTCGTAGACAAGACTGGCCCGGACTGTATAGTTGTCTGTCTTTAACTCCGGTGCCCAGGACAGTATCCGTTCTTCACCGGCACGGATAGTTGCTTCATGTGGTCCCTGAGCATCGGCTTGAATAGCTGACTCTGCATCGGGACGTTTCTTGTCCTCTTCTAAAAAGGCCTTCTCATCCGGGCGATCTCCATACCATGGGGCAAACATCCACTCACGATTTACTATACTATTCCCCCTGCTGTCAACAATATCTGCCTTGAGATATACGGCCCGGCGATTTGAGCCCGTCGGTACGGAATGGCCCGCACCGATATTAATAATATGAAACTCAAGTTCTGGTTTTCCCTCCTTAGGTTGAATAGCTACGAGTCCCAGGGCTGTCCTCAGGCGCTGTGACGAATGACCCCCTGTCCACAGATGCCTCGCTACGGCCCTTACAGGTACATCGAAGTCTTCGGCGGACTTGCGAAGCGTTCGGGGCATGTGGCAGTCCTGACAGTACTGGCGGCCCAATCCAGGTTTATTGAAATCCTCTCGCCACTCCAGAAAGGTCTGTGTCTGCTTTCCAACCACCCTCTTCCCGAGGCTATGGCAGTAGGCACACATATCAGAGGTTCGCATTCTCCCGATCTGGACAGTCTGATGGGGTGCCTTTACATCGTAAGGTCCCCGGATTATCCCTTCCGGAGTCAAGTGACAACTTGCACAGGTCATTCCCCCAGCCTCTTGACTCTTTGGGCGAGCTACGGGCTTTGGGATAGTACCGGGTATATTAAGTTCTTCTATATCCATTATTTTAAATGGTTCGGGGAAATGGCATACATCACAAGATTTGCCTTCTTCCTCAACACCCCTGGCATGTATTGGGAAAGGATCTACTCCGGCGAGGAAGTGGGCCGTTCCTCTGGCCGAGACGTTAGCGGGGAGGTTAAGAATCATGTCCTGTGTCGACTTATACACGATACCCTTAAACTGTAAATCAGCTCCAAACCCAAAGGCATACTCACGATAGATCGCCTGGTGACAAACGCCACATTCTTCCGAAGAGGTCGCTGTTCCAAGAGGCCATTGGCTCTTGGGAATCGGCTGTTCGCTCGGTTGATACTTCACTGTTGGCTGAATGCCGGCACAGCCTGAGAAGAGGAGTATTTCTGTAACAATAACTATCCATCCTAATACGTTCATTTTTTCACAATTAACCCACTTCATCATCTTTCACCTCCAAGATTGAAGCTTATTAAAGTATGTTATAGACATTTTAGTGTACGAACAGTAT
This sequence comes from Planctomycetota bacterium, assembly GCA_016188675.1. GTDB lineage: Bacteria > Planctomycetota > Brocadiia > Brocadiales > Brocadiaceae > Wunengus. Next base: position 101,483 of record JACPHJ010000046.1, on the reverse strand, counting down.
ACACCTTTTCACAACGATGCAAAATAATGTTACATATATTACAATCTAGTAACGATTGTAATACGCAACTACATCATGTCAACAAATTTATTATCGTACATTATACACTGAGAATTCTTTCAGATTTACTTTTGTGGAAATCCATCATGAATAAAGGAATTTACCTATGTAAGGGTAATGCATTGACAGAGCCTTTAGCTGAGAGATAGGAAGGCGGTTTTCCAAAGTAATTTTACTTGACATCGTTATGCCAAAATTGGCATAATGCTATCAAAAAAACTGTAATTCGACAAAAGGAGAGTTTAAGATGCATACTAAATGGAAATATATTTTATCATCGACAGTGCTATTTTTCCCTATATACACAAACAATATATTGAATAGTGCGTTTGCACAGGAGACTGCGCAGTCTAAAGAAGTGCCCAGGAGCGAGATGGAAGATTTGAAATGGCAATTGAAACAGATGGAGGAATCAATGCAGAGACAACAAGAGCAGATACAGGCCTTAAAAAAACGCTTGGAGCAACCTCCTGCTGCACCGGTTGTTGCAAAGGAAGAGATTCAGCATGTGATTGAGGACTATCTGGAAACAGATGAGGCACGGAAAAAAATGGGACTAGCTCTGCCTGGTGTTACAGGCGTATACACTCCTGACGATGAAAAATACACATTGAGCGTCAGATCTCCTGACGGGAAATATACGTTAAACGTGGGAGGCAGGATGCAGTTCCGATATACGTTTAAGGATAAAGATGAAGATTTTAAAGAATCCGACGTCCAGGATATCAACCTCCGTCGTGCAAGGGTTTACTTTGGTGGTAATGTCTATACCAAATTTATTCATTATTATGTGGAATTGGATGCGGATAAATTCAATATTAATTTAAGGGATTTTTATATATACGTGACACCTCTCGAGGAATTAAATGGCAAGTTTGGATACTTTAAGGTGCCATTTAATAGGCAATTTGTTTCATCAGGCTTCAAGCTCTTGCTTCAGGATAGGTCCATTGCCAGTGATGCATTCTCTCAAAGTCGGGATTATGGAGTGGATATTTATGGACACCCCTTTGAGGGGCATATGGAATACCATGCCGCTCTATTTCAGGGGGTTGGTGGGAATTTCACAGGTTTAAATAATGGGGATAACATCGATAATGAACTCATGTACGTGCTGAACCTGAGATATAACCCATTTGGGGAGTATGATTACTACGATGAAACCGATGTAAAGTATTCCGATAAATTAAAGGCAACAATAGGGGCTTCCGTAGTCTTTAATGGAAAGGATAATGATAAAAAAATCAAGAATACTGATACGATAGCGGGAGTCGTTGACCTGGGTGTAAAATACAGGGGTTTGTCATGGAACAATGAGTATTTTGTAAGGACTGAGAATCCGGAATCCGATGGCGATACCGTGGACTCTGACGGTTTCTATACCCAAGCTGGCTATTTCGTGATACCTAAAAAACTTGAGGTTGCTGCTCGTTATTCCATGCTTGATCCGAATAATGATGTATCTGATGACCTTCAAAAGGAATATACGGCTGGTTTGAACTACTACTTCCGTGCCCATAGATCAAAGATACAGGGAGACGTTGGCCATTATGTAACTGATACTAAAACGGAGGATAAAGAGGAGAATAGGTTCAGGATCCAATATCAAATTATATTTTAGCATTGATAAGAGAGAGCATAAGAAACCCCAATAATGGTTTGGAATAGGACCTATCATACACTTTACAATAATGTGTCAAAAGACTTATCACAGCTTTGAAGGAAGATCCGAAACTCATGTGGAAAATCAAAAATCTCAAAAAGCCCCGTTGGTCTTGTATCGATGCTTTCAATTTACCCGTGTAACAACAAGTATTACCCCTAATTTTACAAAACTCAAATTGTCCAACGCTAAATTTTAATCTTAACACAAAATTAACAATTTCTTTATACTGCCTTAATGTTCAGGGGTTATCATGCTTTCAAGATTTGCATGATTACCTCCATGTAAGTCACAGGCAGGACAACCGGACCCATGCGGGAGCGAGGTTTCATCCCTTGCTCCCGCAATTGCTAAATTGTGAGGGGTTTTTTAGAAAAGGAGGGATTTGAAATGTGGAGTAAATGGCGCAAATATATTTTATCTTCGGCAATGGTGTTTTATGGTGCATACGCAGGTGGTGTGCCGCAAAGTGTGTTTGCCCAGGAGACTGCGCAGCCTAAGGAAGTGCCTGGGAGTGAAATGGAAGATTTGAAATGGCAATTGAAACAGATGGAGGAATCAATGCAGAGACAACAAGAGCAGATACAGGCCTTAAAAAAACGCTTGGAGCAACCTCCCGCTGCGCCGACTGCTGCACCGCCAGTATCAAAGGAAGAGATTAAGCAGGTAGTTGAGGATTATCTATCAACTGATGAAGCACGGAAAAAGATGGCGCTTGGTCTGCCTAATCTTACGGCGGTGTATACTCCTGATGATGAAAAATACGCGCTAAGCATTAGGTCGCCCGATGACAACTATACATTAAACTTTGGCGCCAGAATGCAATTCCGATATACGTATAAGGATAAGGATGAGGATTTTGAAGAATCCGATGTTCAAGATATTACCGTCCGTAGGGCAAGGGTTTACTTTGGTGGTAATATCTATACCAAATTTATTCATTATTATGTTGAGGCGGATGCGGATAAATTTAATTTTGGTATGAGAGATTTTTATATATACGTAACTCCTATCGAGGAATTAAATGGCAAGTTTGGATACTTTAAGGTGCCATTTAACAGGCAAAGGATGACATCCTCTGGAAAGCTCTTACTCCAGGACCGATCTATTGCCAATGATGCCTTTACCCAGGACCGAGATTATGGATTGGATCTTTATGGAAAGCCTTTTGAGGGATATATGGAATACCATGCGGCGGTATTCCAAGGGGCTGGTCAGAATTTTGCAAGTTTGAATAATGGAGATAACATTGATAATAAACTTCTCTATGTGCTCAGCCTGAGGTATAACCCCTTTGGAAAATACGATTACTATGATGAAACCGACGTGAAATATACCGATAAATTTAAGGCAACGATTGGAGCTTCAGTAGCATTTAATGCAAAGGATCAAGATAAAAAACTTAAGGATGCAGATACGACAACTGGAGTTGTTGACCTGGGTGTAAGATTCAGGGGCTTTACTTGGGATAGTGATTATTTCGTAAGGTCTGAAGATCCGAAGGACGAAGGTGATACGGTGAATTCCGACGGATTCTATACCCAGGCTGGCTATTTCGTGATACCGAAAAAACTGGAGTTTGCTGTCCGTTATTCCATGGTCGATCCTAACACAGACATATCCAATGATCTTCAAAAGGAATATACCGTTGGTACCAACTATTATTTCCGCGATCACCGTTCCAAGATACAGGCAGATGTTGGACACTACGTGACCGATACGAAGGATCAGGATAAAGAAGAAAACAGAGTCAGGGTGCAGTATCAGATCATATTTTAACAATTGAAATTTTTCATAAATATGGTAGCGCCGATCTCTCGTGGTCGGCATTGGGCTGGGGACTTCGTCGGGAACTCAGTCGAACGATAAACCACCCGCGCTGCGAGTTCCGATTTATTCGGGTTAGGAGGTAATAATAGCTTATGAAAAAGTCGATAAGAAGGACACTGAATTTCTTTTTAATAATCGGCTTCACCGGCCTGTTACTTTATTCTAATTCACAGGTCCAAAAATAAGTCGACTTCCATAATAAATTTGAGTAAAATGTTACTCGCAAACATGATGATGAGAATAAAGGAGAAAAAGGTTTATGGTAAAAAAATTCTGGCTGTTGATAGCAATTTTTAGTTGTACCCTTGCCGGCGCATCCATTGCCGATAAGGCAGCCTGGTCTGGCGCAGTTATCAAGCCTTATGCCAAGACCGGGGGCGTCTCCGGAAACCTGAACAGCATAGGTTCAGACACCATGAATAACCTCATGACCTATTGGGCCGAAGGATTTAACAAGTTATATCCAAATGTAAAGATTCAGATAGAAGGAAAGGGTTCTACCACGGCCCCGCCTTCTCTAATTTCCGGAACTGCCCAGATAGGCCCCATGAGCAGGGCAATGAAGCCGACTGAAATTGACGGCTTTGAAAAGAAATATGGGTATAAACCCACGGAAATAAAGACGTCTCTGGATGCCCTTGCCGTGTATGTAAATAAAGACAACTCGATAAAAGGTTTGAGTTTTCCTCAGGTGGACGCCATTTTTTCGAAGACGCGGAAAGGTGGATACAAGGAGGATATTAAGACGTGGGGACAGCTTGGTTTGACGGGTGAGTGGGCGAGCCGTCCGGTAAGCCTCTATGGCCGTAATTCCGCTTCGGGCACCTATGGCTTTTTCAAAGAACACGCCCTCTATAAAGGAGACTTCAAGAATACGGTAAAAGAGCAGCCAGGTTCTGCCTCAGTGGTGCAGGGAATTACCGAGGACCGTTATGCCATAGGTTACAGTGGTATTGGTTACAGGACATCCGGTGTTCGCTCTGTGCCTCTTTCATTTAAGGAGGGGGAACCGTATAAGGACGCCGAAATGGCAAATGTATTGAACGGTTCTTATCCGCTGGCAAGGTTTCTTTACGTATATATCAATAAAAAACCCGGTCAGCCCCTCGATCCTCTCGTTAAGGAGTTTGTAAAATTCATTCTGAGCAAAGAGGGCCAGGATGTAGTGGTAAAAGACGGATTCGTACCTTTACCGGCATCTGTTGTTGAAGAGGAACTGAAGAAAATAGAATAGTGCATGAAAAGCTTAAAAAGTAGAAAGTTTACCGACAGGGCCGCCCACTGGGCTATTACATTTGGTGGTGCGGCCACTGTTTTTGTTGTGCTTGCCTTATTTTTATTTATTTTTCTGGAGGTTTATCCGCTTCTCAGGGGCGCTGAGGTATCGAAGGAAAACACATATTCTCTTCAGGGCAAGGCGGTTGCCATTGGCGTGGACGAGCACCAGGAGGTTGCCTATGCCGTTTATCAGGACGGCAAGGCAGAGTTCGTCTCTTTGTCTGAAGGTAAGGTCTTTAAAAACTATACAATCGCAGGACTTAGCGGTTCTGCTATAACATCGGTAGATAGAGATAATAATCTTCTTGCTCTTGGAACAAACGACGGAAAGGTCTTAACGGTCTCCATCAAATTTTCCGAATCGTTTGAAAATGAAAAAAGAACCATACTTCCGGAAATATCCGAAGAAGAACCCGTCATAGTTGGCGACGAGGGGAAGGAGATTGCCTTTATTGCAGCCAGGAGAGATGACAGCGCCACAGTTACAGTTGCCTGTACGAAAGACGGCAGGCTCATACTTAAATCCACAGAAACAAAAAGCACACTTTTTGGAGCGGAAGAAAGAAAAGAAACCAGTAAGGACATTACCAGCCTCACAGATCAGGAAAACAAGGCCGAAATAACTTCTCTGGCGCTTGACCACTTTATGGAAAACCTCTACGCCGGGACATCCGCAGGTGAGATATTTCATATCAATGTGAGGGACAGGGAAAACCCTTTTCTTGCCGAAAAGGTAAAGGTGTCTGACAAGGCGGCAACTGCCCTGGGCTTTTTACTGGGGGATGTTTCACTCGTAGTCGGCGACTACGACGGTGGTGTAAACGTCTGGATGCAGGTACGGGACGAGGCATCACCTTCCGGATGGGCTCTTAAAAAGGTGCATACCCTCAAATCCCACCATGCGCCGGTTGCGGCTGTCGCTTCGTCTCTGAGGGACAAAGGTTTTGTGACGGCGGCCTCCGACGGATCAATCCATCTCAACCATGCAACCTCTGAACAAACGCTATTAAACCTCGATATAAAATCTATCCCAGCCGCCCTTGCCTTTTCACCAAAGGCAAATGGCATTCTGGTTATGGATTCAAACGGAAACCTGCGCCAATGGAACATTTCAAATCCACACCCGGAAGCTACTTTAAAAACCCTGTTTGGGAAGATATGGTATGAGGGTTATGAAAAACCGGAGTTTGTATGGCAGTCCACCGGCGGGACAGATGATTTCGAACCGAAATTGAGCCTTGTGCCGTTAATCTTCGGCACCATCAAGGGCACGATCTATGCCATGCTCATTGCAGTGCCTATTGGTATTCTGGCTGCGCTCTATACCTCCCAATTTCTCCATAGTTCCTTAAAAATAATAAAACCGGTTATTGAAGTCATGGCGGCACTTCCCAGCGTCATCCTCGGATTTCTTGCCGGATTATGGCTTGCACCGTTAATGGAAAGGATATTTCCCGCGCTGGTTGTTATGCCGTTTTTTATCATACTCGCCATTGCCGTTGCATTTTATATCTGGAAGTCCATCCCTGCCCGCATAAAGGGCGGATACAGGCACGGAACTGAAACCTTATTTTTAATACCGTTTATTATCGGGGCCGTATATGCATCCGTACAGCTCAGCGGAGTTTTTGAAACCGTCTTTTTCGGGAGAGATTACCGGCAATGGCTTTTCGACATTCTGGGTTTGAAGTATGACCAGAGGAATGCCATTGTCGTGGGTTTTGCGATGGGGTTCGCCGTCATACCGCTTATTTTTACCATATCCGAAGACGCCATCAGCAACGTCCCCAATAGCCTTGTATCGGCTTCACTGGCGCTTGGCGCAACCCCCTGGCAGACGGCCGTCAGGGTGGTGCTTCCCGCCGCCAGTCCGGGAATTTTTTCGGCCGTTATGATCGGTTTTGGAAGGGCGGTGGGCGAGACCATGATCGTCCTTATGGCAACGGGTAATACCCCCATCATGGACTGGAATTTGTTCAACGGGTTCAGGGCGCTTGCCGCAAACATTGCAGTTGAAATACCAGAGGCCCCGTTTGGCGGCACACTTTACCGGGTGCTTTTTCTCGCAGCCCTGCTCCTTTTTGTAACAACCTTTACCATAAATACCCTTGCTGAAATGGTGCGCCAGAGGATGAGGCGAAGGTACAGCAAATTATGAAGAAACTTTTTAAAACAGGCAATCCCTATATCTGGCTGACGGCGGGTACGCTAACTATCAGCCTGTTGATGATCTGCGGACTGGTCGCTCTCATCCTGATAAACGGGTTCGGCATCTTTTGGCCTCACAAGCTTGTCCGGTATACGCTCCGGGATGGCGCCGTAGTCCTGGGAGAGATAGCAAAAAAGGAACCCATCCCCCACAAAAAAGACGCTTATCGGACGAAGCTGAAGGTTGGGAACAGGGATGTCTTTGGCATGGATTTCCGGTGGATAGACGACGCAGACATCGTATCTCACGAACTTCCCCATGATGCCCTTGCGTTTGAAAGACGCGAGTGGGGCAATATGTACGGTTCTTTAAAAGGGCGGAAACAGGGAGATGATATAAAGCCGGTAAGCCCTGCCGAAATGACGGCCATGCTGAAGGAAAGCCGGAGGTTATTTAAAAAGATACGGTCTGTGGAAAAAAAGGAGATTGGTAATATAAATTACCGGATGGAAAAAAATCGCCTTGAATTAAAACGACTGTCAACGTTGCCACCCACTACCGGGGTTCAAAAAAAGATCACTACCGTCAACACCAGAATGGACGTTCTCGAAAAATCTTACCGGGAAAAAGAGGATATCCTGACAGGGCTTCACCAAAAGGCACGCGAAAAAGAAATAGTGGTGCTCCTTGCCGACGGCAGTGAAAAGACCGTACCCGTGTTTCAGATCGTCCGTCTCTACAACCCTAATACCATGGGAACTTTTGCCAAAATTGGTTTTTACGCGGCCAAGTTCTGGGAGTTTGTGTCGGATGAACCGAGGGAAGCCAATACCGAAGGGGGGATATTCCCGGCTATTTTTGGAACGGTCATGATGGTGCTGATCATGAGTATCGCAGTTGTCCCGCTTGGCGTTCTGACTGCGGTATATCTCAGAGAATATGCAAGCGACAGCAGTATTGCCCGGCTTGTAAGGATATCGGTCAGTAACCTCGCCGGTGTTCCATCCATAGTCTTCGGGATTTTTGGCCTTGGTTTTTTCATCTATTTTATGGGCGGAGGTATCGATAAACTGTTTTTCTCAGAAGCGCTGCCAACCCCTACGTTCGGAACGGGCGGTATCTTGTGGGCATCTCTCACCCTGGCTCTCCTGACAGTGCCCGTCGTTGTCGTGGCGACGGAAGAAGGGCTTTCTTCTGTCCCCATGTCCATACGGGAGGGGGCATATGCACTTGGCGCTACAAAGTTTGAAACGTTATGGAAAGTGGTGCTTCCCCAGGCAGTCCCCGGTATACTTACCGGCGCAATTCTAGCCATAGCACGGGCTGCCGGAGAGGTTGCACCATTGATGATTACGGGGGTTGTAAAGCTTGCGCCTTCCCTCCCCCTGGATCATCATTTCCCTTTTGTCCATCTGGAAAGGAAGTTCATGCACCTGGGCTTCCATATATATGATGTCGGATTCCAGTCTCCCAACGTTGAGGCGGCCATTCCCATGGTCTACTCGACAACCCTTGTTTTGCTTTTTACCGTGCTTGTATTGAACCTTACCGCTATCGTGGTAAGAACTAAGCTGAAAAAATGGTACAGTACGGCGTCATTATGAGAAATAATAAATTAATCCTATACGATTAAATTAATATGGAAAAGGTGCGAATGGAAATCCCCGATCCTATCGTCAATATCATAGGCCTGAGCCTTTACTATGGCAAGACAAAGGCGCTGAAGGAGATAAACCTTGATATTTCGAAAAAGAGAATAACTTCTTTTATCGGGCCGTCCGGATGCGGGAAGTCCACATTAATCAGGTGCTTGAATCGCCTGAACGATCTCATAGAAAGCGTGACAATTGAAGGCTCTATTCAAATAGACGGACAGGATATCTATGCGCCTTCAGTCGATGTTACAGAACTCAGGAAGAGAGTCGGCATGGTCTTTCAGAAACCCAACCCCTTTCCAAAAACCATTTACGAGAACGTGCTGTATGGCCCCCGCGTCCTCGGTATAAATAAAAAAAGCGCCCTGGACGATATCTGTGAAAATGCCTTAAAAAGAGCCGCACTCTGGGACGAGGTAAAGGACAGGCTGCATATGAACGCCCTCGACCTTTCAGGCGGACAGCAGCGTCGCATGTGCATTGCACGGGCGCTGGCTACAGAACCAGAGATTGTACTTTTGGATGAACCGTGTTCTGCCCTGGACCCCATTGCCACATCCAAGATAGAAGATATGCTGGTAGAACTGAAACGGGACTATACCGTCATTATCGTTACCCACAATATGCAGCAAGCAGCCCGAATATCGGATTACACCGGATTTTTCATGCTCGGAGAACTCGTAGAATTTAACATCACAACGGAGATATTTACCAATCCTCGCGAAAAACAGACGGAGGACTATATTACAGGAAGGTTTGGTTAGAAAAACTCTTTTTTTACAGGGAGAAAAACGTGACACGAGAAGTTTATCACAGGGCGTTAAGAAACCTTGAGGATGAAGTGCTGAAGATGGGAAGTATGGTAGCGGATGCCGTAAGGAAATCTGTGGAAGCGCTTCAGAAGAGGGACAAAGACGCATCCAGAGAAATCATAGCAAATGATATTCACATAAACAAAAAGCGGTTTGAGATTGAAGAAAAATGTATTTCCCTTATTGCCACACAGCAGCCTATGGCTGTTGATTTAAGGGAATTAACTTCCATATTAAGCATAGTAACCGATCTCGAGCGTATGGGTGACCATGCGGAGGGAATTGCCAAAATAAGCTTATTGATAGGAGACGAACCGCTGGCAAAACCCCTCATCGATATCCCCCGAATGACTGAGGCAGGACTCTCCATGCTCGACAAATGCCTTAGGGCGTTTGTCAATAGAGATGTAGAAGCCGCAAGACGTATTTGTAATGAAGATGACAAGGTAGATGCCCTTCATGACCAGATTTACAGAGAGCTTTTGCTTCTGATGATACAGAATCCAAAGATAATTCATCAAGCCACTTATCTTACATGGGTGTCCCACAATTTAGAACGGATTGCAGACAGGGTAACCAATATTGCAGAAAGGATTGTATTTATGGTTACAGGGCGGATGGAAGAAATGAATGTATCGAAGTATTAGCTAAAAGTCTTACGCTGAACATATTATTTCCACAAAATATTTTGTGGACATCTTTGCTCAAATTTGTATAATTCAAGTACAGTATTGTCCAAAATTGATAATTAAAGCTGCCACAACAAACTTTTCAAAGAGGAATCCAGGGAAAGGAAAACGCAGGATGATTGTTTAGTCATCACTCCAATTCTCCGTTAAGAATGGGCAGAAAGAGATTGTGTTAATCCCCTCATGGAAAAAGGTGTAATGCCATAAGTTACTAAAAAGGTGGAAGTAAGGTTTTTATGAAACCTCTGTTTCTCATTAGTGACAGCAATCAGCACGAGGTGCCCAAACTCAGGAAATTTGTACTACCCCCCTGCCGCATCAAAACACTCAAAATAGCTGCCCAACTCAAGTCCGTATTAAACAAAAGAAAACCAGCTATCTTTATTCTTAATAGCACGCTTTCGAAACAAAAGATCAAGCAATACGTTTCTTTAGTTACGGTCGTTTCTCCGAATACCCGCATAATACTTTTGATTCATCAAAATGAAATACCCCTTGGCAAGGAATCCATACAGTGGGGAATTTATGCATACATCATCACACCGTATCATGACATCGATCTCGTGAAGCAGATTATCAAAAATGCCCTCTGCGAATGGGAATTTCTTCAAAAGGCCTCGAAACTGCTTTTCCTGGCCAAAAAGAAAGACATTAAGACAAAAGAGAAATCCCACAAGGTACGCAAAGATTCACTGGCAAACAAAGAAGCCATTGAGCTGAACGTCCCGCGAACAATAAACACCAATGTCTTTTCTCACCTGGAAATTCGTGATATCATAACGGACGTAAAGGTCAAAATGTCTCAATTATTTGATTATTCTGTATTGCTCATTCTCACCTTAGCCGAGACAAAGCCAAAATTGTATATTTTAAAGAATTATGCTGTGGACAGCCATTTTATCAACCAGGCAGTTCATAATGTCTTTAAAATATTTTCAGCCACTTCGGGCAAGGGGATTTCCATAAAAGATATTGAACAGATTATAGAAAACAATGTGACGGACTACGCATCGGCAAAAACAAAAACGGAATCGATTCAGTCTGCTATTACGCTTCCACTCGTTGCAAATGGCGAGGACTTCGGATATGCCTCCATGGTAAGTCACAAGCCCGATGCCTTCGATGCTTACGCTATTCAGCAGTTTTTCCCCGTGTGTTATTCACTCGCCATTGCGCTGAGAAATGCCCGGTTATTTCAATCAACGAAGGAACTGTCGATTACGGACAGTCTGACACGCATATACAACCGGCAGTACTTTGACGATATCGTGGAAAAAGAATATTTACGAGCATACCGATACAAACATCAACTCTCCCTGGCCTTAATTGACATAGATAATTTTAAGGCGATCAACGACACATATGGACATCAGGCAGGCGACAAGGTGTTGCGTCACTTTGCCCATCGGGTAATGGAAACGATAAGGAACACAGATATTTTGGCGCGTTACGGAGGTGAAGAATTTAGTATTATTATGCCGTTAACTGATATTGAAGAAGGCATAATTGTAATGGAACGATTAAGGGTCATAATTGCAGGAAGTTTATTCCTCATCACACGTCATGACATTCAACTCACCGTGAGTATTGGCTTATCTTCTCTGTTTGGTCATCACATCACCGCAGCGAAAGAACTCATACGAGAGGCAGATTCAGCAATGTACCTGGCAAAAAAAACCGGCAAGAACAGGGTTTGTATTTACACTGCCGGGGAAACGAAGACAAAAGATAGTGCCGCTATTCCAGCAGAGAAAAGGGGACTTCGCAGAGTGGAAGCCCATTTCCCACTGGAATACATCGTTTTACCGAAAACTGACGAACGTCAGGAGATCGGTATTACAAAAGATATTAGCATCAACGGATTGTGTTTTGAAGCGGATAAGGATAGGCGGACTAAACCCGGCGACTATACCATGATCGAGATTAAGGTCTCTACAAAGGCAGCCTTAACAAAAAGAATCAAGATGCTCTATCAGGTAGTTTGGTCTACGGAAAAGGAACATAAACAACTTATTGGAGCAAGACTTGTTTCGAGTAGTAAAGAGGTTATTGATATTTTAAAGGAATTACTGGAGGAAAATTCGTTTCAACAACAGAGAATTGGTCACCACCGACACGGAAGAAAAGGCCATAGCTAATCCTGCATACTCTGGTTTCAGGCTTATTCCAAAAAGAGGATACAAAACCCCGGCCGCAATCGGAATCCCAATAACATTATAAAAAAAGGCCCAAAACAAATTTTGCCTGACCTTGGATAACGTCTGCCGACCCAATTGAATCGCCCTAACGACATCCATCATGTCGTTTTTTACTAAAACAATATCGCCTGTTTCCTTTGCGACATCCGTTCCCGCACCGATGGCGATTCCTACGTCTGCCTGAGCCAGCGCAGGCGCATCGTTAATACCATCTCCGACCATCCCCACCTTTTTGCCTTGTCTCTGAAAATCCTTTATGATTTCTCTCTTTTCAGCAGGGAGTACCCTGGCGCGATATTCATCAATACCTACTTCTGACGCTACGGACTTCGCCACCTGCTCGCTGTCACCGGTTATTATGACGGCCCGTATATTCATTTGTTTCAACCGTGACACGACCTCTCGTGCATTTTGTTTTATCTTATCCATGAGACCTAAAACACCCATATATATACGATCATAAGCAACGTACAGGAGAGATTGTCCACGGTCATACAGTTCCTGTCTATCGATTCTAATTCCATGCGCGGCCAGAAGCCCTTCATTTCCAATCAATAAATCCTTTCCCTGATATTGACAGGCAATGCCGCTGCCTGTTTCCTCGCGGAAATCCTGAACGGCATCCCATGTTAACTTTCTTGCCTTTGCTTCTTCCGTTACTGATTGGGCGAGTGGATGATTCGAAAAGGCACAACCGGCAGCCGCAAGTGTAACCAGTCCCGATTCACTAACAGCGCCCGAAGTAATAATATCGGTAACGACAAAATGCCCTTCGGTAATTGTCCCCGTCTTATCAAAAACTATAGTATCTACCTTTGCAATTCCTTCGAGGGCGCTGGCTCGTTTAACGAGGATGGAACGGTCGAGCCCCACACCACTGCCAACCATAATGGCCGTTGGTGTAGCAAGACCCATGGCACACGGACACGCAATCACCAACACTGCAATCGCCATTTTTAATGCCCACAAAAAGGGTAACTGTCCTGCAAAATTGTAAAATACAAAATACCAGCAAACGAAAGTCAATATTGACAAACCGACTACCACCGGAACGAATACGTTCGATACCATGTCTGCAAATCGCTGAATAGGGGCTTTATCCATCTGCGCCTCCTCAACCATATTGATAATCTGCGATAAAACCGTTTCTTCGCCTATCCTTGTGGCCTCTATGGTCAACACACCCGTTTTATTTATGGTTGCTCCAACTACACTATCTCCTTTTTGTTTCACAACCGGCATGGATTCACCCGTCACCATGGATTCATCCACAGACGAGATGCCTTCCACAACCTCACCATCTACTGGAATGATTTCGCCCGCCCTGACGATGACCTTGTCTCCCGCGTGAATGGAGGAGGCCATGACCTCCAATTCTTTTCCTTCCGGTGACAGTAACCGCGCCTTATCGGACTGGAGTTTCATTAATTTTTGGAGCGCATGACTCGCCCTTCCCTTCACCCGCTCTTCCAGATACTTTCCGATGCGGATAAAGGCAATCAACATCACTGCTGTTTCGAAGAATGCGTGGCCTGCCATGCCGAAGACGCCAAAAATTGCTAAAGTACTGTACAGGTAAGCGGACAGGACACCCATAGAAACCAGTACGTCCATATTGGCAGAGAAGTTTTTTGCAGACTTATAGGCGCTGATAAAAAAATCCATCCCCGGACCCACCAACGTGGCCGTAGCAATACTCATCAGCACATAAGGCATAAAGGCGTGTATTATTTCAGGCATGGGGACATACATCAGTACCATCATTGCAACAGAAGCAAGGATACTAAAAACAAGCCATCCCATCTGAATATATGACTTAGATGTCTGATCAAGCCTGACCTGTTCCTTTGCCTCGTAACCGATATCCTTTACATATTTTGTAATGGAGGATTTGTTTGTAACATTGGAGTCGTAGGTGACGATGCCGGTTGCGCTGGAGAAATTGACCCGAACAGACTTAATTCCTTGTAAATCCTTGAGTCTTCGTTCAATCGTCCCGGCGCAGTTTACACAATGCATACCGGAAATATGAAATTTTATAGTTTGTTCAGACATGGTTCATCCGGAATAATTCACCCACACAGGCGCATAGGAAAATATGAAATAACAAAAAAGGAAGAAGAAAGGGTGGGGATGGAAAAACGGGGAAAAGAGGAAGAAAAGTACTTTCCTGAATCTGTAGAAATGGATTTAAGTTTTATTTTTTTCTCCGTTTCCCCATTTTCTCCATTTCTCCTTAATTACATCTTTTTTATTCGTGCCAATTCATGGCCAAATAGTTATTTTAATCAGCAAATACCGTCACAAACTCAGGTTCCACAATACTGCTGAGGATATCACATCTGGATATAACCCCCACCAGATTGTCGTTTCTCACCACAGGCACGCGGATAATGTTATGCTTCGTCATAAGGTCTATAATCTCTTCAACCGGGGTGTTCTCAGTTACACATATGGGTTTCTTTGACATAATCTCCTCAGCCGTTACCTGTTCTAATTTCTTCCCTTCTTTTATTGACTTTAAAAGGTCAAACTCACTTACCACCCCAACAACCTTTCCTTTATCGTCCACGACAGGCAATCCGCTATACATACCAGACAATAATTTTATGGCCAGGTCCCTGCCAATCGTATTCTTCTTTGCAGCAGTAACAATCTTATTCATAATGTCTTTAGCTACCATAACGCATGCCTCCTTTCAAAAATTATTGTATACCTAAAAGTTCCCCATGTATGGTGTGATTCTGGCTTAATTATACGGCCAAATCGTTGTTTGTCAAACACTAAGAAACGAGAAAACCCTTGATAACTATTCTGTAAATTGATAACATTTAAAAACTAATTCAATGCTGATTTTCTATTAAAAAGGATTTAAACGTGAACCCTGTTATCGTATCTACAACAATTCTGGCAGTCCGAAAGGATGGGCAGGTCGCCATCGGCGGTGACGGCCAGGTCACCATGAATGCCGCCGTGGTAAAGCAGGATGCCAAAAAGATTCGAAGGCTTTACCATGACAAGGTTATTGTAGGCTTCGCCGGTTCGTCGGCAGACGCCTTTGCCCTTATGGAACGGTTCGATGCCAAGCTCGAACAATACCAGGGAAACGTCCTTCGCAGCGCCCATGAATTGGCCAAGGAATGGCGGACGGATAAGGTGCTGAGGCGATTGGAATCTCTGCTTATCGTAGTAGATAAACAACATTCCTTTTTGATCTCCGGCGGCGGTGACGTTATTGAACCGGATGATGGTATTATCGGCATTGGCTCAGGTGGTTCTTATGCAATTGCAGCGGCCAGGGCATTGTTAAAACATACCTCATTGAGCGCAAAGGAGATTGTGGAAGAATCCCTCAACGTTGCGGCAGATATTTGTGTTTACACCAATAAAAATATCAAGGTGGAGGAAATCAGGTAGTGAAGGAACTGACGCCGCGCAAGATCGTTGAAGAACTTGATAAATATATTATCGGTCAGAAAAACGCCAAACGTGCCGTGGCCATTGCCATCCGTAACCGGTGGCGCAGGCAGCAGCTTTCCGATGAATTACGGGAAGAAGTTTTACCTAAAAATATCATTATGATCGGCCCTACCGGCGTTGGGAAAACTGAAATCGCAAGGCGTATGGCCGCACTCGTCAGGGCACCGTTTCTCAAAGTCGAAGCGTCAAAATATACCGAGGTTGGTTACCACGGACGCGATGTGGAATCCATGATACGCGATGTTACCGAGATCGGTGTTAATATGGTGAAGTCCGAAATGATCCAGGACGTTCAGGAAAAGGCCGAGAAGATGGCAGAGGAAAGGCTGCTGGATTTATTACTGCCGCCTGTGCCAAAAAGCGCCGAGCCTCCCAATGTCGAAGCCGAGGAACAGCGTTTAAGTACGCGCGAAAAATTCCGTAAAAAATTACAAGACGGAGAACTTGCCAACCGTATCGTGGAAATCACTACCCATGAAAAACCATACGTACTGCAGGGTATCGTGGCAGGGGTTGAAGAAATCGGCATGGACTTCCAGAATATGCTGGAAAAGGTGATACCGCCGCGCGCACAGGCACGAAAGGTCTCTGTTGCTGAGGCAAAAAGGATTTTGTTACAGGAAGAGGCGGAAAAGCTCATAGACAAGGAAAAGGTCATGCAGGAGGCAATTCGCAGGACGGAATTATTCGGCATTATCTTTATTGATGAAATTGATAAGATCGCAGGACGTGAACGCTCTCAAGGGCCTGACGTTTCACGGGAAGGAGTGCAACGAGATCTTTTGCCAATTGTTGACGGTACCACGGTAAACACAAGATACGGAATGGTCAGGACTGACCGCATCCTTTTTATTGCCGCAGGCGCATTTCATGTATCCAAGCCATCAGATTTAATACCGGAACTTCAGGGGCGATTCCCCATCCGGGTGGAATTGGAAGACCTCGGGAAAGAAGAGTTTTTACGTATCCTGACTGAGCCTAAAAATGCCCTGATTAAACAATACAAGGCGCTTCTGGAGACCGAAGGAATCAAGGTACGATTTGAAAATGACGCCATCGAGGCCATTGCGGATATTGCCGTACAGGTTAATAAACGCACACAAAACATCGGCGCCCGGAGATTACACACGGTGATGGAAAAACTCGTAGAAGACGCCTCCTTTGACGCACCCGATATGGATGGCGCAGAGGTCGTGATAGATTCGAAATATGTCCAGGATAAGCTGCAAGCCATAGCAAAAGACGAAGATTTGAGCCGGTATATTCTATAAAAAACTTGGGAACCACAGATTGCACAGATGACACAGATGATAAAAAATTCAAGTTAATCCCCCTTAAAAAAGGGGGAATCAGGGGGTTGTATTTTTTCTTTGAATGAGAATTATTTACAACCCCCTTGCCCCCTTTTCTAAGGGGGATTTTTTACTCCATGCCACCCTGAATCCGCCTAAATAAAATGAAAAATCCTATACAATCAAGTTAAAAAACAGTTATTTCCCGATGAAACCAACTGTTGCCCATGCCATCAACAACTATCTTGGACTATCCGAAACCTTCATATATTCGTACCTCACAAATTTAAAGAGATATAAGCCGATTGTTTTAACCACGCAGGTAACCCATTCAGAGCAGTTCCCTTTTCGTCCCATATACGATAGTTCTGGAATCAAACGTTATTCATGGTGGTGGTTCAGAGACCGTCTGGGATACTATATGTATCTCAATAAAAAAGAATATTTTGAACATATCCTGTACTTCAAGCATATTCTAATAAAAGAAAAGGCGCGCCTCATTCATGCACACTTTGGGCCGCAAGGCGTTGCAATGATTCCCATAAAACGATGGCTTAAACTGCCGCTTATCACGACTTTTTATGGATTCGACGTAACCCAACTGCCTCGTGAAGAACTGTGGAATAAGGCATATCAGAGGCTATTTAAGGAAGGCGACCTGTTTCTTGTGGAAGGAAATAACATGAAACAGTCGCTCATGAGAATTGGGTGTCCTGAGGAAAAAATCAGGATACAACACATTGGCGTCGATACAAAAAAAATCCATTTCCAGGAAAGGACTCTCCCGCCGGATGGGAAAATCGTTATTTTGTTCTGCGGGAGATTCGTTGAAAAAAAAGGGCTTATCTATGCATTAAAGGCGTTAAAAATTTTACTCTCTAAAAAACTGCATCTTGAATTCAGAATCATCGGCGAAGGTGTATTAAGGAATAGTATCGAGACTTTTATCCACGAAAATAATCTCAGTCCATACGTCTGTCTTTTGGGTTATCAACCCCACTATGGTTTTCTGGAAGAATTAAGAAAGGCGCATATTTACCTTCAACCCAGCGTAACTGCTCAGAATGGGGATAGCGAAGGCGGAGCGCCTACGACCCTTTTAGAGGCACAGGCAGCAGGCGTTCCGGTACTTTCGACATACCATGCAGATATACCGGAAGTCGTAGTCAACGGGAAGAGCGGATTTCTCGTACCGGAACGGGATGCCGATGCACTTGGAGAGCGACTGGGATATCTCATTGACCACACGGAAGAATGGCCAGCTATTGGCAGAGAAGGCAGAAGGCATGTTGAAATGAATTATAATATTCATAAAGAGGTTGAAAAATTAGAAAATATATATGATACTTTATTATTCAAACACTAAATTCCTGTTCTTAAAATATTAATAAAAGATATTTACACTTGATTTTTTGTTCCTAATACGCATTTATATGGATTAATCCATGACCCAGATTTTATAATAAGCTGGATATCAAGAAAATCAGCAGGATGTAATTGGGAAAGAATGAAAAACCTAAACATTACCACTATTCATGTTTATATAACGAAACTGTGGCTGCTGTTACTCACATCTAAAATATTCCGGCGTTTCTTGCTCGCCTCTTTGGTCGTATCATTAATACCGTTGATTATTTTTACGTGGATAACATTAAAACATTCAAAGGCAGAAATATATAAGCAATCTCTGATCCAGCTTCAAATAACGGCTAATGGCGCTGAATCTCAGATACTTGAATACTTGAATTATTTGAAGAATAAAACTGCCGTGTTTGCTTTAGACAAATTTATTGCAGAAAATGTTGGGAAGTACAGGCAATCTTTCCTATATGATCAGGCTGTTGAAGATTTGAACTATTACCTGCTTCACAATAAATTGTCCACCTTTCCGGAATGTCTTGAAACATTTATTCTGGACCCGGATGGAAGGGTTATCGCATCCTCTACCATATCTAATATAGGTATGGATTATTCGAAAACAAACTTTTTTCTGAATGGTCAAAAGTCCCCGTATATGAGCGATATCTTTTGTGAGACAGGTATAGAACAATTCGCATGGTTCGTATCTGCACCACTTACCGGAAATAAGAGCGGAAAATTAATCGGCATACTGGTTAACCGCATTGATCCTAAATCACTGAGCGATATTACGACAGGGCGCAAAGCACATACGCTGGGCGCCATGAGCCAACCAACACGAAAAGGTAAGACAGGCGAAACATATATTGTCAATCATGATAAATTGATGATTACGGAATCTCGCTTCCTTGACGATGCCGTCCTGAAACAGGTCGTTGATACAGATATTGTGCGTCTTACTATGAAGCAGGGTCAAACAATACTGGCCAACTATCAGGACTACCGCGGCATACCGGTCTTTGGGGCATCCATACTTATAAAAGAAATGGGGTGGATAATTATTACAGAGGTAGATTTTGAAGAGGCATTCATCCCCGTTCATAAATTACAGACCATAATTCTGCTTGGAATAGCAATGTTGATACCCGTTATCCTCTTTATTACCTGGATGCTTTCACTTAAATTTACCAGACCTATCATGAGGCTCATCCAAGCAGATAATGCAGTAATAAAAGGAGATCAAACACTTGCCATAATTCCAAATCATGAAATACCTTCCAATGAGTTGGGTGATGTGATGCGCAGCCGGAATGAGATGTTGGCGAATCTTAAGGAAATGAAAATGCTCATTCAGAGTCAGGAGAGGTATCGTTTACTTGTTGAAAACATACCGGATATTGTGTGGATAACCGATCGGGAAGGCAATACCAGCTTCATCAGTCCACAGGTGGAAAAGATTTATGGATATACCCAGAATGAAATTTATGAAACAAATAACAGTCTGTGGTTTGGAAGAATTCATCACGATGACGTTGAAAGAGTGAAGAAATCGTATGAATCATTATTCACATCAAACAAGGCGTTTAATATTGAATACAGGCTCAGGAGGAAAGACGGAATCTGGATTTGGGTGCATGACAGGGCGATAAGAACCGATGAAAAAGATGGTGTACTGTGTGCCGAAGGTTTGCTAACAGACATAACTGAGCACAAGCTGGTTGAGCAAAGAAGGAATATACTGTATGCCACCACGCGCATATTGGCGGAATCTGATACGGTTGAAAAGGCAATTTCGAAAATCCTTCAAGTTATATGCGAAAATCTGGAGTGGGAAGTGAGTGCATTTTGGATTACTGACAAAGAAAATACCGTGCTGCGATGCGTCAAAATATGGCATAGCCCATCAGTGAATGTGCCTGAATTTGAAGCGTTGAGTCGAAAAATTGTTTTTAAGCCTGGCATAGGACTGCCTGGACGTATTTACGCCAGCAGTAAACCTGCCTGGATTACCGATGTTGTCTGCGATCCAAATTTTCCCAGATCACCAATTGCTGTCAAAGAAGGATTACACGGCGCTTTTGGTTTTCCTGTGCTGATTGGTAGCGAAATATTGGGTGTTCTTGAGTTTTTTAGTCACGATATACAGCCACCCAGTGAAGACTTGCTCAAGGTAATGGCTTCTTTAGGCGGTCAAATAGGACAGTTCATCATGCGAAAAGATGCCGAAGAAGAACTCTGTCACAGGACAGAATTTGAGAAAACCGTTGCCAATATCTCTTCCCGATTTGTTATTCTTTCAGACTTTGACAAGGCTGTTTCTTTGTCATTAGTCGATGCCGGCAAGTTAAGCAGGGCAAGCAGGGCATACTTATTTCAATTCCGTGATACCGGTAACATCATTGACAATACTCATGAGTGGTGTGCAGAAAGAGTTACGCCTGAAATCCAGCATCTCCAGAATATTCCTTCTAATACATTTCCCTGGCTTATGGCAAACTTACGGGCAGGCAAGGTGGTTCATATTGGCGATGTTTCTAAAATGCCATTAGAAGCAATAGCCGAAAAAACCGAATTTGAAAGACAGTCCATCAAGTCATTATTGATCCTGCCGGTATACGTAGAAAAAAACCTGCTTGGGTTTGTTGGTTTTGACAACGTAAAATCTACCGGTCCATGGTCTGAAGAAGATATAGCATTGCTTCGCATCATGGCGGAGATTATTGGAAACGCAATGGCGCGTATACAGTCGGAAAAACTCATTAGTCACATGGCCTATCATGATGCCCTTACCAAATTACCCAACCGAAACCTCCTTCAAGACCGGCTCAAGTTAGCAATAGCGCATGCAAGTCGCAGTAAAAAGTTTTTAGCAATTATGATGCTCGACCTGGATGGTTTCAAAACTGTCAATGATACTATCGGACATAAAATCGGTGATTTATTGCTCAATGCCGTTGCCGAACGGCTGACGCATTGTGTGCGTGAAGAAGATACGGTCGCCCGTATGGGTGGTGACGAATTTGTGGTCGTCCTTCCCGATATTACTCAGGCACAAGATGCCTCTGTAGTTGCACAGAAAATTATGGACGCATTACGCCGTCCCTTTCAGATCGAGAACCACGAACTTCATATCACTGCCAGCATAGGAATCAGCATCTTCCCGCTCAACTCAAATGATACAGAGGGCCTGTTAAGACAGGCGGATGCTGCTATGTATCTCTCCAAGAAGGGTAAAAATAACTATCATTTTTACAAATCTAACATGGATACTCATACTTAAAGAATATGAACATATGTGCAGTGTAAGTACGCACTATTTTGCAATAGTGTTGAATTAATTTGACAACCCTGTCGTAATTATCCCAAGATAAATTTCAATTTTAAAATTATATGATAAAAACCAAAAATAAACCCATAAGAAAAAACTATCTCATTTTCGGCAGCCCCAGGGTAGAAGAGGCGGAGATAAACGAAGTCGTTGACACCTTGCGTTCCGGCTGGATTTCCACAGGACAAGATACGCCATGGCACTCCATTACTGTACGGCAGGACTCCACCTCGACATGATCGTATCGGGACTCGGCCGCGGTGACGAGATTATTACCACACCCATGACCTTTGCCGCCACGGCTAATGTTATTACGCATATCGGGGCAAAACCCGTATTTGTTGATATTGATAAACGCTCGATGAATATCGACCCCAATCGTATCGAAAGAAGCATTACCAAACGAACGCGGGCTATTATTCCCGTCCACTTTGCCGGAAGACCCTGCGACATGGATGCCATCATGTCCATAGCAAAAAAACACCGCCTGCTCGTTATCACTGACGCTGCCCATGCGATTGAAACAGTTTACAAGGGGCAAAGGGTCGGCGCCATCGGTGATATGACTGTTTTCAGCTTCTATGTCACAAAAAACGTATGCACGGGTGAAGGAGGCATGGTAACTATGAACAATAAGGAATGGGCAGAGAAGGTGCAGATGTACGGTTTACATGGCATGAGCAAAGGGGCATGGCATAGATATTCAGATAAAGGTTTTAAGCACTATCAGGTCGTTTTTCCAGGTTACAAGTACAACATGATGGACATCCAGGCTGCCCTGGGCATCCATCAATTAAAACGCGTGAACAAGTATCACAAGATACGTGAAAAGATATGGAAGAAATATGACAAGGCATTTCAGGAATTGCCACTCATTGTCCCGGCGACAGCGGAAAAGGATACCGTACACGCCCGGCATCTCTATACACCTTTACTCGACATTGACAAGATCGATATAAGCAGGGACGCATTTCAGCAGGCGCTTCACAATAAAAATATTGGTACGGGTATCCACTTCGTGGCGCTGCATCTGCATCCATACTATGCAAACACCTTTGGATTTAAACGCGGCGATTTCCCAAATGCCGAATTTGTCTCAGACAGGACGATTTCCCTGCCGCTCTCGGCAAAGCTGACAGAGGAAGATACCGATGATGTTATCAATGCGGTAAAAAAGATCGTAGAAAAACATTATATATGAAACCAATTATTGGCATCAACTGCGATTACGAAGAGAAAGGGAAACAGCCTTATTCTTTTACGTATAGAGATTACAATGAGGCCATCGTTGCGGCAGGCGGAATCCCATTCTTATTACCCATTATCAAGGATAAAAACGACGTGGAACTCTTATTGAAAAAGGTAGATGGGATTCTCCTAACAGGCGGCAATGACGTTCCGCCACAACGCTATGGAGAAGAAAGACATGAAAAGACGGTATGCGTCCATCCCGATAAAGATACCTCCGATTTTATTTTAGTAGGGACGTCCATCCAGATGAAAAAACCCATTCTGGCTATATGCTATGGTATTCAGCTTGTAAATGTCGCCATGGGTGGTTCGTTAATACAGGACATTCCGTCTGAAGTCAAGACACCCATAATTCACAAAGATTCACAGAACGATCACTATACCCACGCTGTATCCATAAGAAAAGATTCTCTTCTTGATAAAATTATTGGAACAGACCGCATCGAGGCCAACAGCACGCATCACCAGGCCATTAAGAGATTGGGCAAGGGCTTGAAAGATACGGCGCATACTGCGGATGGTATTATTGAA
This sequence comes from Planctomycetota bacterium, assembly GCA_016188675.1. Lineage (GTDB taxonomy): Bacteria > Planctomycetota > Brocadiia > Brocadiales > Brocadiaceae > Wunengus. Next base: position 77,908 of record JACPHJ010000046.1, on the reverse strand, counting down.
GCTATCGAATGTAGGGATTATTCATTTCTTGTGGGCGTCCAGTGGCATCCCGAACGCATGACAGGCTCACCGCACCACCTGGCCTTATTCAAGGCCCTTATTAAAGCCTCCAAATAACCCACCCCTTTATCCCCTCCCAGGAGGGGACTTTGGGCGGCTCAAAAATTTTATAATTGAGAATACGCCCGATTTATTTTGTTTTTATCTGTGTAATCTGCAGTTAAAAAGCAGGTTTGTTTCAAATGCCTTAGGCGCATTCTTTGCAGGTGCCGTGGAAGGATATCTGGAACCCGGAGACGGCGAAATCCTTTCTCAGGGAATCGGGCAATTTGACGTGCGGTGAAAAATCCTCAAAGATGTCGTGTATCTTTTTGCAGTTGGAGCAGATGACGTGATGGTGGGTATCAGTGTTGGGATCGTAGTGTTTACGGTCCTCGTCAATAATGAGTTCCGTTACCTCTCCCAGATCCCGTAAGGTTTCCAGGGTTTTGTAAATCGTGGTAAACGACACGGTGGGATAAATCCTTTTTACCCTTTTAAAGACCTCTTCTGCGGATGGATGGGAGGTATTATTCTCCAGCACCTTAAAGATCATCAACCGCTGCGGGGTGATCTTCATGCCGTGATTTCTCAGTATATCAGTCAGTTTTTCTACCGTTTCCATATTTATTCCAGATAATAAACAGAAATGATTGTTATTTAAAGTAAAATGTTAGTTAAAAAATCCAGAGATGTCAATAAAAATTATTTTCTCGAAACGAATGACTCGACGAAGAGAATGCAGAGGGCGAGGAAGAGGAGTGCGCCCCAGAGGGTCTTTTTGGCCTCGCCCATGAGTACTTCACTGCCTTCACTAACAGGAGAAGTTGTTATGGTGAGGTTTATGCCGCCCATGAGGGCAGTAAGTTCTTTTTGATTTATCTTAACAAGATTAGATTCTGTAGTGTCTTCATTCACCTGAAAATACGAGGGAAATTGTGGATGAGGCTTCTCATCCACTGTAACAGTATAAATCCCCGGAAAATTTGTCTCGCTGTATAAAAATGACTTTTCGTTATCAATTAGCTGAGGTTGTAGGACGGCTTTTGCGCCTTCCGGATTAGTTATTTCCAGGCTGTTAATTTCTTCCTGACAGGGAACCTGCCAATTGTGTTTGACCAGCGTTTCATTTTGTATTTCTTCTGCAACATTTCCCGTTGAAAATCTGCAAAGTTGCTGCATTAATGGAAGGAAAAAGGGTTTTACGGGCATATCAGTCCAGTCTCTATCTACCGACGATGTAAAGAGCACACATCTTCCCCGGTCAACCAGTCTTTCAATTATCGCTGGTGTATCGTCTGAAAATGATAGTATGGTTTTACAATTACCCAATGGTGTTGGGTCGACATAAAATACCCGATAAAATTTCACAGAAGACAATGTACCCATATTCGTTTCAGAAAGAATGCGTAAGGCGGGATGTATTGGTTCTGTGGGCTTCAGGTGAAGGGGTTGTTCTTCAGATAGCGGACTGTCGCTGGAAAAGGTCCTCGTGGTATGGAGTCGATGCGGCAGCAGTGTGCCAAATGAATTATTGTAGTAATTGGCATCCACCTTATTCCCAAGTGAAAAAATAACAGATCCGCCTTCTTTGACGAACTTATCGAGTTCATGAATCTTTTCGGGCGGCAGGGTTTCAACATTACACAAAAAGACAATATCGAAATTTGCAAAATCGAAATTTTTAACTTCGTGGATTGAACAGATTGTTGGTTTGATCGAGGATGCGTGTTCGCGGCCTGGATTTAACGCCTTTTCCAGATAAAACGTTTCACTCTCGTAGATATTTGTTTTGGGGTCGCCGTCAATCAATAAGGCATCCAGTTTGTTCGATGTATTGATAGCAAAATATCGTTTATTGTCTGTGTTCAGATTGTCCTCAGAAATTTCAACCCAACCGGTGTGACCTTTCCCTTTTTCCACGCTAAAGTAAAAATCTTTTGTTTCCGATGCGTTTGGCTCGATGTTAAAAAATCCCTGTGCCACTTTTTTCCGGTCTAAAAAAACTTGTGCCAGGAGGTTTTTGACCCGTGTAGGTGTAAAATTAGATACGACCACCTTGATGGTACTTTCTGCACTTCTTTCCGACACGTTAATCTGTGGTTCAATATGGGTAACTGCTATATTCTTGAGTTCCCTGCCTTCCGACAGGTCCACGATATGGATATTTGACACATGACTGCGGAGTTTTTCGTTTCCACTCTTGAACCAATCGATATCCCAGCCGTTCCGCGTCAGGTCAGTCAGCAGGAATATCCGTTTAATAGATGCCTTAGCAGAAGTTAAAATCTCAACTGCAGCATCCAGTGCTGGTATAATATGCGTGGTAGCAAAACCGGGTTGTAATTGTTCAATGGAGTTTAAGAGATTTCTTTTGTCATAATCGAGTTCTGGTAGGACTTGTGATGACAGCCTTGAGCAGGTAATTACAGCGGCATCGTCGTTTTTAGTTAAATTATTAATAATCCCCCTCGCTGCTGTCTTGGCAGACATAAAAAACGATTCATTATCCTCTGAGTACTGCATGCTGTACGAATCGTCTATAATAATAACGTTGCTGGTCGGGACGTTCTTTTCGGGCGCTCCGCCGATAAAGTTTTTCATAAATGGCCTTGCAAGGGCCATAGCGAGGAAGGCGAGCAATGAAGCCCTGAGGATTAACAGGATCAGTTGACGAAGTTTGAATTTTACCGAAATGCGCTTATTGGTCTGTAATATAAAGTCGATGGCTGCAAATTTATGGGAGATGGCCTTCTTCTTATTTATGAGATGGATGATAATGGGGATAATGGCACCCAGAATACCGAATAATAACAGGGGATTAAGGAATGAGATCATGCCATAATTTTACTACTTATTTGCGTCGGTTTAAATGAAAAAGATTTGATATCAGGATTTGTGGAGAGGGCGTGAGGCGCTTTCTCTTTTTGCCAGGAACTTGATCAACGACTGGTCCATCGGAGTAGAAGAATCGATGAGCCAGTAATCTATTTGGTTTTCAAAGCATGCTTGCTTGAATTGTTCAAGATAACGGTTAATCCCGGAAAGGTATCGGTCTTTTATGGACTTTGGATCTGCCAGGATACGTCTCTCGTCTTCCATGGACTCAAAATACGTTATTGCTTCGAAAGGAAATGTCAATTCGTACGGATCGAGTAAGTGAAATAAAATAACCTCGTTTTTCTTGAATTGAAAATACTTTAATTGATTTATTACTTTATTTGTATCATCAAAAAAATCAGATATGAGAATAATTAAGGAACGACGACTGATCTTCTCGATGAATTCGTTGAGGATGACACTGATATTTGATTTCCCCGCAGGTTTTAATTCTGTGAGGGTATTGAGCAGTGCGTGTAAGTGATTAATGCGCGATCTTGGCGGCACGTACTGGAGTACCTTGTCACTGAAGCTGATCAGGCCTACCATGTCAGACTGCTTTAACAATAAATAGGCCAGAGAGGCAGCAAGGGTAGCGGCATATTCAAACTTACTGACACCTGTCGATTTATATTCCATTGATCCGCTGGTATCAAGGAATATATAACACTTGAGATTCGTTTCCTCCTCGAATTCCTTGATATAATACTTATCCGTCCTTGCATGCACCTTCCAGTCAATGTGTTTTATCTCATTTCCGGGTGAATATTCTTTATGTTCCAGGAATTCGATGCTGGAACCTTTGTAAGGGCTTTTGTGAATACCCGACAAGACCCCATCTACCACAAGCCTTGCACGGAGTTCCATACTGGCAATCTTGGAAAGTGTTACCGGATCAAAAGGATTTTCTGGCATAGAATTAACCGTAAAGAAATAATTTTAGATTTGCGATTTACGATTTTCTTGGGTAAAAAAAATTATAAATCTAAAATCGTAAATCCGAAATCGCAAATTTTTTATGTGTGTTCTTTTATAGTATCGAGTAATTGGTCGATGATGTGTAAAGAGGTTTTCCCTTCGGCCTCGGCGTGGAAATTAGTAATAATGCGGTGCTGCAAGATAGGTTTGGCAATTGCCCGTACGTCGTTGCAGGTAACTGCATACCTGCCGTCCAGCAATGCACGTGCCTTGCCGCCGAGTATGAGATATTGTGAGGCGCGAGGTCCTGCCCCCCAGCTAATCCATTTTTTAATAAAATCAGGCGAACTGGAATCCGACGGCCTTGACGCCCGTACCAATCTTATGGCATATTCAAGCACATAATCGGCAACCGGCACCCTCGTAACAAGGTCTTGAAGACTTGTTATTTCTTCAGGGCTGAAAGCTTTATTTATTGTTGGTTTATATGTGGAAGTGGTTGTTCTTACAATCTCGACTTCTTCTTCTTTTGAGGGATACTGAACATTTATCTGAAACATGAATCGGTCAAGCTGTGCCTCAGGGAGCGGATATGTGCCTTCCTGCTCGATGGGGTTCTGTGTGGCAAAGACAACGAAGGGGAGGTCGAGAGAATAAGTAGTGCCGCTGGCAGTTACTTTGTATTCCTGCATTGCCTGGAGCAGCGCTGCTTGTGTCTTTGGGGGCGTGCGGTTAATCTCGTCGGCCAGCAGGATATTTGAAAAGATAGGGCCTTTGATAAATTTAAAGAATCTTTTACCGGAGGCGTGGTCTTGTTCCAATATATCCGTACCGGTGATATCGGCAGGCATCAGATCGGGTGTAAATTGTATGCGGTTAAACCTAAGGTTTAAAACGTTTGCGAGGGTGCTCACGAGGAGTGTTTTTGCAAGTCCCGGCACGCCTACAAACAAACAATGCCCTTTGCAAAAGAGGGCTATAAGGAGGTCGTCAATAACCTCCTCCTGCCCAACAATAACCTTTGCGATTTCTTTTTTTATTTTGGAACGTCCCTCGACTATCTTATCAATAGCCTGAAGGTCGGTCTTTTCGATTTCCGAAGCGGTCATATGAATATTTATAAACAAAAAGAGCGTCGGTGTCGAAGCTGCTCAGATAAGCCCAAAACTGAGCATGTCACTACCAAGGCTTTTCCCCGACACCAACGCTTTATTATTTTTACCAAAAAATAGGCTGTTTGTGAATGGAAATTTAAAAATTATGGCTCTTTGCTCTTTGCAACGGATACAAGGGATTCAGTATCCAGTAATTTTGCATCGTTGTATATATTGGAATTTGGGGGAAGAGGCGTGGACGTATCATTGTTTCTTCCCTGTTTGTCTGTCGTAATTTCTTTACTGCTGTCTAAGAATACATCTGTCACCGTAATGTAGCTTCGCCTAATAATGGTCGAGGTGCTATCAGGTCTCCTTATAATAAGGCGCACGTCGTAGTTTCCCGGTGTTGTATACATATGGACAGGTGACTGTTCTGAGTTTATCAGTGTTCCATCCCCGAAATCCCAGCATCTGTTGATAATTTTACCCGTAGAGGTATCAGAAAATATTACTGTTAATGGTGAACTGCCTTTTAATATTGATGCTGCAAAAGAAGTGCTTGCAGGTATATCAGTCTCATTAGAAGAAGTTTGTACCTCTTCTGGCTTTATGCGAGTGATTCGCAGTACTTGCGGAGAAGTTTGTTCTTGTGATTCATAAACAGGTTCTGCTCCGGATGGAAGTACAGGATTGGCAATATTTGTTTGTTTTGCCACAGAGGTGAATCGGCCTTCCCGTTTACCGTAAATTTTACGTCGCCATAGCAGAGACCCATCGGAATTTATAGCATAAAGTATATTGGTTTGTGTTGTAATATAAATCCTGCCGTCCATCGTTATGGAAGGTGGTGTGGAAATATTCCCATTTATTTGGACATTCCAGTATAAACGCCCATCAGGCTTGATCACATATAAAAAACCATCCTTTTTACTTACAACATAGATATTTCCCTGACTATCTAAAACAGATGGAAAATCTATCGTATTGTCTACATTAAATATCCATTTCAGCACACCGTTTGAACTAAGAGCATAGAGTGTTTTCTCTGAACTAAAAAATAAAGTATTGTCCAATCCAATCGCAAGACCCGTATTAATCTTATCAGCCAGTTGGACATACCATTTTGTGTTCCCGGCTGGGTCAATGGCGGAGAGCTTGCCATCACAGGAGGCGAGATAAATATTACCACTTTTATCGAATACAGGAGTATGTGATACTGTTTTCTTAAAACCTCTTTTTTTTGCAATTTTTTCCATACTTTTCGTAATAGTGGAGGGAGGAGACTTTACGGTATCCGGCTTATTACGATTTTCGGTAGAGGTGTTTTCCTTCTGTAAATTGATGGAGGTCTCAGCTATTTTATCCGCTTCCTGACTATGGCTTAATTGAGGAATGAGGATAGAAAAGATTGAGATGGATAAAATGCATATTACTAAACGACTAGGAATCAGAACGTGTATTACCTTCTTTAAGATGCATTTTACGCTCATCTTTTCTCCAAAAAGGAGTTTCTATAATGGAAGATGCGAATACTTTTAAAGGAATACTATAATGGTATTCTGGGTAAATGCAAGTAATTTTTATAGTGTCGGATACACGTTTCATTCCTGTAATATTTTCCTTTTCAACACCCTCGCGCTTCGTTCAGGAGAAGGATACACAGGAAACATACGATCTTCAAATAATTGTTTGATCTTCATGGTAAATGCTCCACCCACTGTGCAAATAACCGCAGGCTTTCCCGACAATTTCATCGTGGACACAACGAGATCGACTATTTTCTCCGTCATGCCCTGTGGTGACATAAGTGGAATGATAATAGCGGCATCATATTCATCGCTTTCGATAATGCACGTATTTAAGGCTATTCGATAGTCTTCGTCGCATGCACTTCCCGTTAAATCAACGGGATTATTAACTACGTAGAATCTTGAGAATTTGTTTTTCAACTTTTCTTTTAATTGTGGAGATGGCAGTGGAACCTCTAAGCCGTTCTCCGAGCAATAATCGGCTACAATAACGCCAAAGCCTCCGCCATTCGTAACGATCAATATCCGATTCCCTTTAGGTGGATTTTGCATGGAAAGGGCCTTTACACCATCAATAAATTCCTCCAGACCATTGGCCTCAATTATGCCTGATTTTAAAAATGCGGCCTTGTAAATTTCATATTTTCCTGCAATAGCGCCCGTGTGAGATTTAGCGGCTGCAATACCAGCCGCACCTTTTCCAACCTTTAACGCCACAATAGGTTTTTCCCTCGAACAGGCCTTAGCCGCCTCGATAAACCTTTTTCCATTATCTACAGACTCCATATATATCGCAATAACCTTTGTATGCATATCATCCATTAAAAAAGGCAAGAGTGTAGACTCTCCAATATCAATTCTATTTCCATAATTTACCATCTTTGCTATACCCAGCCCTTCCTGCGCTGCCAAGTCTAACAATGCAATAGCAAAGGCACCGCTTTGAGAGAGGATTGATAATGCCCCCTTTTTAGGCTTGCTTACCCTTTCACACGGCAAAAAGGATGTTGTAAAATTTGTATAATTATCCAATACTCCCAGACAATTGGGACCAAGGATTCGGATATTATTTTCAATTGCAATCTGTTTGATCTTTTCTTCCATTTCAATACCTTCCGCACCCATTTCCCGGAAACCAGCGCTGATAATTATCGAGTATTGAATTCGTTTTTGTGCTTGTTGTTTCAACACCTCCAATACCAATGGAGCAGGTATAGCAATCACAGTCAATGCTATTTCATCCGGAACATCAAGTACAGAGGGAAAACATTTCAAGCCAAAGACGGTATTATATTTTGGGTTTACGGGATACATCTTGCCGTTAAATCCCATATCGAGGAGGTTTTTCAGGATGATACCAGGCAGACTGCCCGGCTTTTCGGTGGCGCCAATAATGGCGATTGAGGAAGGATTAAAAAAAATTTCCATAGAGACTCAGATTAGTAATTGACTAGCGAAGCATTCAAACTGATAAAAACGTTTGGAACCACAGATTTCTCAGATTACACAGATTATCCCTTTATCTTATTCGAAATCTTTGCCAGCAAATCTTTAGCATATTGATCGTTGGGATCTAGCGCAAGGGCTCGATTTAACATTTTCTCTGCAAGTTCATATTTATGTGTGTTATAGTACGCTATAGCGAGCATTTTGTAAGCAGCGATGGATTTCCCATCTATTTTAATCACCCTTTCACACTCGGAAACAACTTTTTCCCAATCGGCATTTTTTGAATATAAATCGGCCAGCAGCAAATGAATGTTTATATAATTGTGTCCTGGATAAGCCTTGTTAAATGATTGAAGTATCTCACCAGCATGGGCATAATCCCCCTCATCAACATACGCACTGGCCAAATTATGAGTATAAATGGGATTATCGGGTTTTAATGTTATAGCCTTTTGAAATGACTCAACCGCATCTTCTGGTTGTTTTTTTCTTTTGTAAACTGCGCCAAGATTATTGTGGCAATCCGCATCAGAAGGATTAAGTTCAATCAATTTTTTATAATATGGTACTAATTCGTCCATTTTTCCTAAGGAAAGGTAAAGCTTTGCTAAGTTATCCAGGTAAATGGGTTCTTTTGGGTTTATTTCTATAGCCTTTTTGAATGCCTGGATGGCTTCTTCATACATACCCTTTTTGCTAAGTATTGCTCCGAGGTTATTGAAATACCCGGATTCCGAAGGGTTAAGTTCAACGGTCTTTCTTGAAAAATACAAAGCCTTTTCTAAATCACCTTTCTGTAAGTAGGCATTGGCTAAACGATCTGAGTGATTTAATTCTTCAGGTCGAATTAGATATGCCCGATAGAGTTCTTCAATCGCTGGATCTACATCTCCCCTGTTAATATACAAAGACGCAAGATTGCTATGAAATGGGGCCTGGAATGGATCGGACTCAATAGCCTTTTTATAATAGCTAATAGCACTATCCACCGTATTCCGGCCAAAATGCTCGGACAAAAATTGCTGAATCATACCAAGATGAAAAAACCCCATGTAATGCTGCGGTATCAATTTTAATGTATTATTAGCCTCTACGTATGCCTTTTGCAACCATGCCTCATCTTTTGTCTTAAGTGCCATTTGTATGTATGTTCTGCAAAGTTCATCGCGATAGAAAGTCTCGTATGGATTAAGGCATATTGCATGTTTCATAAAAAACAAACCCTTGTCTGTAATAGCAGGCAAGTTTTCTTTTTCGTACTCCATGATTCTTCTTCCGTATTCAAAATAGGCATCCGCCCTATGGAACCGAAGGACAAAGATAGTAACAAATCCTAATGCTATTAGCGTGATTGCACAAATTAGCCGTATATAAAAAATTTCAAAATGAGACCGTGGGAGGTTGGAAGGTTGGGCATTTATAACCTTTTCACAGTTACCTGCCCCTTTAATCTTTAATCCTTTATCTTCTATCCTTAAGATATTTTCCTTTTCATTTTCATTTATCTTTATTATAGAGATACAAAGCCCCATCATTGCCCAAAAGAGCGTTACGATAGGAGTATTTCCAAAACTAAACTCATTCTGAATGAGATAGCATATGATTCCAGCTAAGAGTCCCAATACGAGCAATTTATTTTGGTTATTTAACCGTTTATACTTTTTACCAATATATATACCAAAGGCTGTAAGTAGCCAGATATAAGTCCCCAAGCCAAAGATACCACGAGTAACCGCCGTATCAAGGATATCATTATGGATTCTATCCTGTCTCGGCCACCAAAAACCTTTTTCGGTTTCCTTTATGGAAAATACTTTATTTAAATTGTTTTGATACACAATCCCTATCGTATCAGGACCAATACCGAAAAGTGGATAATCCCTAATGATCATTACTGCTGCTAAATATTGAAATATTCGCGAAAGTGTTGATCCATGAACAGAAAATTTATTGGCAATCCACGGCCTTTCCCGAATTTCAATCGTATCAAAAACTTGTTTTTCAGGTGATGCATCTGATGTGCCAGTAATCTTTATTTCTTTTGTAAAATGTTTAATAATTGAAGTATCATGTTTTGTGTTGAAAAATATACCAATAAGGATAAAACAAACTACCAGTGGTATAATTTTGTATTTTGTTGCCAATTGTTTTTTGAAACTCAAAAAAAGAAATGGTATTAAACCACCAAATAATGCAACAAAACATGCGCGGGTGTTTGTAAGCCAAAACGTAGTATAAATGATTAATGATACTATACAGAAAATCCAAAAGATTTTTGATGTTCTTTTCGAAAGGCTTTTCACATTGTGATACACATCGCTTAAGAATAAAACAATAGCCAATGGTAAAATCATAACAAGATAGGCCGAGAAGAATACTGGATTTCCAAAGGTGGAGAATACGCGTCTTGCCTCAAAACTGCTCCATTTGAATATATCAAATCCGAGGTGCTGTGCAATTCCATAAATTGAAGAGATCGTGACACCGGCTACGATTGCAATTATTGATAGGTAAAGCCTCTTTTTTGTAGTTACAAAATTAACCGTCGCATAAAAAATAAGTATATAACATAAAGTAGCCATCAAACCCTCAAACCGCTTATATGTACCAAAAAGGCTCATAATGGGGTTTATTGATGTGATTGATGAAATAATAAAAATGAATAGATAAGCAAGGATAGGGATATCTATTGCGGTATGAATTAACCCCAGCCTTAAGGCTGGGGTTTTAAGTACCAGTGCAATCGACCATACAACCAGGATGGCGATTGTCAGCAGGTATAAGGCGGTTACCTTGCTAAGGTCAAAAACGCTGTAAAGCCGTATATCAAAGAAAAGAGGAACAGTCATAACGGTAGCAAGCAACAAACCCACAATTATTTTATCGCAATAAAAAGGTATATTTTTAAGAATAGTTTTCATTTTATGTATGTTTCGAATGATATAAAATCTCCCTTAGAAAAGCACGTAGTGTTATTCAGTGGTTAAAGATATTTCCCTTCATTCTCCCTGCCTCTGCGGTTTACCCTCCTTAACCACTTTCCCAAATTCACCTCACATTTCCAGAATTGACATTTATTACACAAAAGAACGCTATCGTACCGGCCTTCCAGATGTGCCATTCTTATTTTTTGCAGTGTACTACCTTTCCATATCCTTGCAAGTAAATCTTCATTAATATCGCCAATGATACCTTTCCCCTGATAGTCTACACAACATGTCGTTACACGTCCATCCCAAAGAATCACGGGATTGTACCATAAAAACGTGCAAGGATATCTAGTTATCCCTTTAAACTGGTTGTTCGGATTGAATTGATTTGAACCGTATAAAGTTCCATCCCAGGTATGGAATTCACCTATTTCGACAAAATCAGCAATGCCTCTCCATTTGTTAACAAATGGTTTGATTTCATTCTGTGTATCAGGCGTATGTATAATTTTCGCAATAACCAGAGGTACTTTTGAATGAAGTTTTTTTTTGAGTTCGATAAGTTTTTTGACATTTTCCTCAACGACATCGAGTTTCTGGCAATTTTTTACTTTTTTGTATGTTTCATTTGTAAATGCATCAATACTTATATGAATTGCATCAAGGCCGGATTTTATTAATTCCAGAGACTTTGTTTCTGTCAGCAAAATTCCATTCGTATAAAAATTAATCTTATATGCAGTTTTTTTGTCTTTTGCATATTCAATCATTGCTGGAAGTTCTGGATGTAGTAATGGTTCGCCATCTTTATTTATGGTAACTATAAGTCTTTTACCATATTGGATACTTTCATTGATGATTTTTTTGAAAAGGTTAATGGTCATATAACCGAAAGGGCGGTTAAGTTCTCTAGGACACATGGAACAACTGAGATTGCAATAATTGGTGGGTTCGATATTCAAGCGCAAGGGAAAATCAAAGGAAATCTTCCTTTGCAATATCATTTTACGAATGAACTTTATCCTTTTAAAATATTCGAAAATCTCGATGTTATTCATAGAAATGAAAAGACAGAACTAACAGATTCATCGCAACCGTTTAATCCTTAAGAAGGATGTCGGTAGCTTAATGTAAAAAGCCACATTTGATATTTTGCACCCGCATTAAGAGGATTCCGTGAAGCTCGGGTAAATATCTTTTTTTCGCTTATCTTATTATCTGCATAATTCTCCAATTCTTTCCATACAGGTTCGTCGTTTGGATAAGGAATCAACATTGATGTCACATTATTTTTTTTAATTATATCCATAAGGTTTTCGGGATTCCTTTTTATTTTATCTGGAACAACAAACTTTCTTGGTATTAATGCACAGGATCTTATATCTGCAATTATTACTGAATCTTTTGGTAAATACTTATCAATCCACAGTGCCTCCTGATGGCAAAAAGCGTGCTTGTTCATAACATAATTTCTCAAATCATTTGTAATTGCACCCGGAAACAAGATTGTCGCTCCATAAATTGCAGAAATGGCAACGGGTATTGATTGCAAGAGAAGTCCCCTCTCTAAATACGCATGTTTACGGCTCCACTTGGCGGAAACTATTGAAGCAGCCAAAAGAAAATAGCTTTCAAGAAAATACCTCGGCATTGTTTGACCAGAACACAGAACCCCTATTGCAACTAGTACAGCCAAAGATAAAACGACTCTCGGAAGTCCAGCAACATTATAAATCACTAAAAACCCCGCCGTGCCAACACCTAGAACAGTTGGGAAAAAATTTAATTTTGTTGTAAACGTTAGAGTAAATGGCAGCTTTAATATTTTCCCCAAAGTAATATGGCCTTCAGCTTCACGAAGCTTATTTGAAAAATTTAAAACATCTATATCAGGATTTAATTTAAGCAACTCAAGCATTGGAGAAAGCGGGTCGCCATAAAATAGATAATTTCTTAAATACAATGGGAAATTAATGAACATAAAAAGTAAAAATATCACTAATAATGCAAATTTTATATCTTTATTTTTTTTTGCAATAATTATTGACACAATAATGGCAACAACCCCCGCAATTAAAAAAGAATATTTGTTTGAGATTGCAAATAAGACAGAAACCATTGAAAACAAAAATATCTTTCTGTCATAATTCTCTCTATTTTTTAATAAAATCAATACACTGAAAACCAATGCCGCTGACGGGAAAAGTTGCGGTTTTTGTACAGTTGCTAAATATAACATTACCGGAGAGGTAAGCACGAGCAATGCAGATAGATACTTAAGTCTCAAAGTATTTGCAAAAGTTGATATCCCAGCCCATGCAACTACCAGACCTGAGTATTGCACTATTTGCCCGAGAATATCGGTGCCGTTTATTAGCCCAAAAAGATTGATTGACTCTCCAATCCCAACAACTCTTGCGTGCATCCAATCATATCTCGGATAAGCCCGATTATTCCTGAGCCAATCTAATGGCACACCAAGATGATAATCGAGTGAATCTGGATCAGTGGGAGGGCCTAAAGCAGTGAGAAATAATGGAATAGCTATCAAACCAATTGACAGCATTTGCAATTTTTTGTTATCTTCGCACGCTAATATTTTTTTTACAAATGTAAACTCCTTTCTTACTACTATTTTAATAAGGTAATAAGCTCCCATTATTACAAATAATGTCCCGATAATTTTTAGAAGATAATAATCATTAATTCGTAAAAAATATACTATATGCACGAGCACCGATACACTAGCGATAACAACAATATAAACAAGTGCTATTCTTTGGAAATCACCTCCTGCTTTTGCCAATTTGTTTTTTGATATCGCATCGGCAAAATGCCACATTCCTAAAACAATTAGAAAAGCTACGATCATCGAAAGTGGCGGATTATAAATCACCTCAGCTAATGTCAAGAATGAATTATTATTTATCAACTTCGTTTACAGGTTTTTACTATAGTTTTTAAAATTTTCTAGTTAAAAGACAGTTTTTAACTTACCTAGTTTTTTATATACACATAAAAGCCTTCACACTTCTCTGGCAAAATTTTATATTCAGACAATTCAGCGCCATCAAAAGTTTTTAAGTCATTAGAAAAAAGTAATGTTCTGTAATGACCTTTTTTAATCAATCCTCCGATACCACCGTCATTAAATGAAATACCTAATTCTCGTTCTTTTCTATAAAACCAGTTTGTAAACACATATGGTTCGGACGGATTCATCCAAGGTAAAGATAAATACATATTGTCAACAAATAAAGGTTTCGGTAGATTTTCGATGCACTTTTGTTTTTTTACCATATCAATATGCTGGGGATACACAGAAATGACTCCTTGATAACCCATGAATACCATCATTATGGATATCACATTTGCAATCCAACCAAATATCATAAAACCAATACATACTCTTAATCCACCATCTTTTGCACTTAGTGTATCACCACTTATTTCACTTACTAATGTTATTGCCAATAACGATGAAGCATAAAGTACCATAAAACAATAATTATCGGCAGCTCCTTCCATAGCCGACGCAGGAAAAACAATTACTATTGTTGTAAAAAAAAGTATTGCTGCAAACAAAACGTTATCGTTCTTTATAATCCCTCTTTTTAATCCTTTACAAAAAATAATGAACACAATAGAAGAAATTAATGAAATTATTGCAGGAGATGATTTTGAAGTTGCTTTTAATATATTTCTTATCGCCAAGTTAATTGAAAACTCCCTTTCCCCATGATATAAAATTGTATCTACATACTCTTTGTCTCCTAATAAAAACGTTGCGAAATAAAAAATTATCATTAATAATGAAAACATAAAGAATGCTTTAAAATCCTTTTTTATAATAAGAAAGACTAAAATCGCCACAACGGTTAAAAAACCTGATTGCTTGAATGCCCAAGAGCAATATAAAGCTATTGCAGCAAAAAAGATAGCTTTAATCTTATTTCTTGAGTAATATTTCCAGAAAAAAAATATCCCAGTTACTTCAAAAACAAAACTCCAAACATCCGGCCTAACTGTAAACGCCCAAAACCCTACAAGAGGACCAAGAAATGTCAATAATGAAAATGAAAAGGCTAAAGTACTCATTGTACGGTTTTTAACTTCGGACAATTGAATAAACGATGCATAACAAATAAAAACTCCAAATAAAGCACCAGCTAAAGTAAAAAAACGACCTATGGTCGGTATCCAACTTGTATTTAATGAAAATAATGAAATAATATTTTTGATAATAAAACCATACGATTGATAAAACAACCAATTATAAACTGACGCCGCATACGGAACAGAATACCTATCAGTGTATATTCCCATCCCTTTAATGTACTTCCACATAGCATAAAGGTCCTCCTCTTCCCAGCCGCTAGTTGTCAGCTGTAATGGCTCAAAAAATGAGAAAGCATGCCAAACACGGATAAACATTAACAATACACAAACACTAGTACTGATTAATGAAACTATTGAAAGATTTCTAAAAGAATAAAATG
This sequence comes from Planctomycetota bacterium, assembly GCA_016188675.1. Taxonomy (GTDB): domain Bacteria; phylum Planctomycetota; class Brocadiia; order Brocadiales; family Brocadiaceae; genus Wunengus. Next base: position 62,567 of record JACPHJ010000046.1, on the reverse strand, counting down.
TTCCCATTTTCATAAAATTTCACCAGGAGTCTTTATCTCTTGTGTTCCGCTCTGCTTACCAAATACAAGATCATTTTTTGATTTGGGAAACCCCATCTCATTTTCGACTATATATTTTGGCCTTTGTTTCGACTCATCATATATTCTCCCAATGTACTGGCCGATTATTCCAACAGACAACAATTGAACCCCACTGAAGAAAAGTAGCAACACTGCTAATGTTGTAAATCCTTGTACATCAGATGGCATATGACCTAATATTTTAAAGTTTGATATCCTCCAAATTATTAGAAAAATCGCAGCAGGAATACTGCTAACAAACAAAAATAATCCAATGTTTGATATCATATTTACTGGTGTAATTGAGAAATTAATAATGCCATCAGACGCCAGCAAGAAGAGTTTTGATAATGAATACTTACTTTTCCCAGCAAATCTTTCATCCCGTTCGTATTCAATTCCAATTTGTTTAAAACCAGCCCATGATCGTAAACCACGAACGAAACGGTTTCTCTCCGGCATGGTAACAAGGATATTGACTACCTGTCTATCCATCAGGGAAAAGTCGCCACTATCAAGAGGTATAGGTATTTTGGAAAAAGATCGAAGCAATCTGTAAAATGAAAAATATGCCATTCGCTTAAAAATATTTTCTTTTCTCTTTTTCCTTACTCCATAAACAACTTTATAGCCATTTCGCCATAGATCGATCATTTGTAAAATAATTTCCGGTGGATCCTGCAAGTCTGCATCAATAACTACAACTATTTCACCTGATGAATAATCCAGTCCTGCTGTTACCGCAATTTGGTGTCCAAAGTTTCTCGATAATTCAATTAAACGTATATTTTTAGCTGAATCTGCAATTTTTCTCAGGATTTTGCCTGTCCGACCATTGCTTCCGTCATTTACGTATATTACTTCATATTTTATATCAGTTTTAGTAAATGTATTTACCAGTCTTCTATTAAACTCCTCGATTACTTCTTCCTCATTGTAGACTGGGACAACGACACTTAATAACAGATTTTTATTCATCATTTTTTCTTGTAATTTTTCTATTAATATTATCATTAATATCAATGTAAGGTTTTCTTGCGATAACCAGTGATGAACTTCCAAAAGGAAAACACAACCCTATCATTATTAAAGTTCTTTCAAAGAACATAATTACACTAAATAGTTTATTTACTAAAAAATTAATACGGTTTTCTTCTATTGGTCTTACTTTTTTTTTACCTTTTCCGAAGAGTCTTTTAAGATAAATAAATGGGAGCAAGAAAAAAACAAATGATGTGTTTCTTTCTATTTGGAACCCCACTTGTTCTGTAATTTTTGCCAACTGCCCCCTCGAATAACGTCTTTTATGACGATTAATTTCATCCCATGCGCTCCAAAGCTGCATATACTGCGGTACCATAAGTAAAATTAGGCCACCAGGTTTTAATGCTTCATATAATTCGTATAATACTTTTTTGTCATCATCAATGTGTTCTAAAACATCAAAGGCGCCAATCAGATCAAAATGGTTTTCAAAAGGAACATTTTTAGCATCAAATTGGTATAAATTTACATTTCCTCTCAATCTTTGTTTAACAAATTCCAATCCTTCAACATAAACATCTGCGCCATGCAGATCCAGATGAGGTAATTTTTTATTTATATTGTATAAGACATACCCAGTACCGCACCCTATTTCTAAAAAATTATGCACATCTTTTAAATACTTTTTTATGACTATGGTTATGAGTTTCGGTCTTGAAACATACCAAAAATTCTTTACTTCAGTTTCTGCAAATTCCTTGTAGGTAGCTGGATCAAATTGTTCGTTACTTAGGTCTGATACATTTAAAAAAGACACTATTGGGCCAATCCTTTTAGGTGAAAATCCGCAATCTTTACATTTAAAATTTTCATCTACAGAGATGCTATTACAAATAATACATTTTTTCATAAGCACAACTTGAAACATGCATCCCAAATAAGTCGGAACAATTTAGTTTTTCAAAAAACTAAATTGTTACTATTTTTATTACCGGATACCAAATATCGTTCTATAAATCCATTAAGAGATGCAATCACCTTTTCCGCAGAAATGCTTGTAAGACATACTGGCTTTTTGCAACTGGACATCTTGGCGTTGTAGTTGGTAATACAAGGACTACAGGAAATATTTTCGTAAAAATACATGTGTTTGTTATTTAAAGAAGGACCATAAAGACGCGGGGTATTCGGTCCAAAAAATGAAACTGTGGGTACTCCCATAGCAATTGCAAGATGAAGCGGCCCCGTATCCGTACAAAAAAATATCCTAATCTGTTTAAAAAGAAAAGCCAATTGAGTTAAATTAAGACTATCAACTACAACAACTCGTCTTGTATCAGTTTTCATTTCTCGGATAGTATTATTTATAAGAAACAATTCTTCTTTTGTGCCCGTCAGTATAATTTTAGCATCGAATTCCTTTATGAGAAAATCAGCAACTTTAGCAAAATATGTTTCGGGCCACCGCCTGTTGATGAAATTCTGTCCCGACCCAACATGCATCCCAACCAATCGATCACTACTCTCTATGAAATTTTTCTTCAGAAATTCTTCCACGACAGCCTTATCCTTCATTGATACAGAAAGTCCAATCAATTCTATGTTCTCTTTTTTTTCCGCACCAAGTGTGACAATAAGATCATAAAAAGTTTTGGAAATATGTTGCTCATTATTATAGGTTACGGATGTCGTATAGAGTGGGCCCCTCAAATAACCCTTGATTCTGTATCCAACCCGCTTTTTAATCCCGAGAAAATAAACCAAAAAAACTGAAATATATGCGAATACCTCGAAATCAACAGCCAGATCAAATTTTTCCTTTTTCAGTAAAAAGAATATTTTAAAAAAACTTACCGCGAAGTTTTTAAAACCGTTTACGTTGATGTAAAGGGTTTTATCAATAAAGGTCACCCCATCATAAAGATGCATATTCTTGTTGATTGTGAGAAGATAAATTTTTGCCCCAGGGAAGAGCTCACTCAATTTCTTTATTGCGGGAAATGCAAGGACAAGATTTCCAAAACCGAAGAATCGAATAACAAGTATCTTCTTAATCTGGCTGTTATCATCATCTCTACCAAAGAAAAATTTCTTTAAAAAAGCATACCCGATAAGGAACAGCGCTAGTATTTGTCCAAAAAATTTATCTATGATTCGTATTAAATCAAGGTCCATTGTGTTTTTAAAATGTTATCTTCCTAAGATAACGTTTTGGATAACCTTCATACCGTCTTTTAATTGAACAATGAGTTGTTCAAGAGAATTTATCGATATCAACCTTTTCCATAAATAACTCGGCCTAAGGTAGAAACTTGTATATGCCTTTTTCCTCAGTTTTACGATTTCGTCTTTCGTAAGAGTGGCTGTATCTAGTGTAATAAAAGAACCAGATTGGTCCATTTTCCGATTATCTTCACTAATAAGTTTCTCCCTCAAAGCCTTCTTTCTCAATTCTGTCCCCATTCTTGGGACAGCAAAATTAAATGAGGCATAATCGCAATCGAGTTCTTTCGAAAACTCAATGGTCTTCAGTACAGATTCTCGATTTTCTTCGGGTAGACCCAGTATGAACGTTCCCATCGTCTTGATCCCAAGCTTCTTTGCGGTTCTAAACGTATCTCGTATTTTCTCATGGTCATAACCTTTGCCGTATTCTTTGAGAAGTTCAGGGTCTGCAGATTCAACGCCAAACATAATTGTATGGCATCCAGATTGCTTCATGAGGGCAAGCATATCGTGGTTAAGCACGTCTACCCTTGAAAAACAAAACCAGTCAAAATGAGATCCTTTACTTATCATACCATTGCATATCTCTATGTATCTATCTTGCTTTGCCCCAAAAGTTTGATCGAGAAAAAAAATATCACTAATGCCCAAATTCTTTATATATTGCAATTCTTCTAACACCTCTGAAACTGGTCTGTATTTGTATCTAAAGGTTGAATAAACACAAAACTTACACGTGAAGGGGCACCCGTAATCCGTCAATACGGTTGCAAAGGGATACCTTTTTACAAATGGATGTCGGTAATTATAATTCATCCCGAGGTCATGGCGTGGAATCGGTATCGAAAACATTCTGCTGTTTTCTTTTGGGATAGGGCATACAATCTCATTCCCTTTCTTGTAAAACATAGAATACACGTCGTCAAAATTGCCCTTCAAATACTTGAGTATATCAGGCGCGGTGAAATCAATAATGGCGGCATCAAGAAATTCATTTTCAGAGAGAAGTTCGTCCGCCTTCGAAAGCACAATATCTCCTATTGCAATCATCGGCACATGCTTCAATGCCTTTACCTTCTTCATTATCGACAAATCCGAGTCAAAAGAAACATATCCTGTAAGAAATATAATGTAATCGTAATTAATTTTTGTGAGTTTATCCAGACAAGTACTTACATCATATTTATTCATGACCGCATCCAAATACTCAATATCAAAGTGCCCACTAATGATTCCTCCCAAAATATTAAAATCAACAAGGTGGTAGATATAATTCGCCTTGGATGTCTGGCTGCAATAGTACTGTCGTAAATAGATTGCATCCCCGGGTGGGTTAAAGAAAAGTACTTTTTTCATTTTTTCAGTACAATATCTTTGAGAATATGGTATCCTTTGGCAATATAATTTTTAAATTCCAAAGGAGACCTTATTTGGAATAGTTTTTTTGCTAAAAAAACCGGTCGTAAATAAAATCTTTTTATCGCATATTTCCTGAGTTCTGCAAGCTCATCGGTAGTTAGATATAGTGTTCTCTGCATGGATCGTGAAATATCGTGTCCACAAAGTTCGTCTTCATCAAAGAGATTCAATTCCTTTGCTATTTTATACATTTCTGTCCCTGGGTATGGATAAACTACATTAAAATCCGCAAAGTCACCATTCAGTTTTATCGCGAAATTTACTGTATCTTCAATGTGTTCCTTGGTTTCCCACGGGAAACCAATCATGAAGAGCATGTAACTTTTTATACCATATTTCTTACATAAGCTGATAGCATTTTCTGAATTCTCCAGTGTGATTCCCTTCTTTGATTTATCAAGTATTTCCTGATGTCCCGACTCAATCCCAAAGCCAATAACTTCGCAACCACTCTTTTGCATTACCCTGATTCTATCCTCATCCAGTGTATCTACTCTACTATTTGCTGCCCATTTTATTTTCAAGTTCCTCCTAATAATCTCTTCACAAAGCGATATTACCCAATCTTTTTTAAAAGTAAATGTATCAGCATAGAAGAAAAAATTCCTAATATGGTATTTTTTTGCACATTCCTCTAATTCATCCACTACCCTGAAAGGATCCCTTACAATGAGATTATAATCTGAAAGCTCTCCCGCCAAACAGAAGATGCAGTTATACGGGCACCCTTTTGATGTCATTACTACTGTTAAAGGTTCTCCCGTGTCAGGTCTTCTATAGAGATGGTTCTTCAACAAATTCCTCGCAGGAAAGGGTAAGGAATCTATGTTTTTGAATATCTTGCGGTTGGGATTTTTGACTATTTTGTTACTATTATCCCTGAATGTAATACCAGGCATAAGTTCTAGATATTCTTTTTCGAGCAGGTCACACATCCCTGCTTCAACCTCATGTCGTATGACAAGATCGAGGTAGGGAAACTTTTCCAGTGATTCCACATCAAATATATCGAAATGCGCCCCTTTGGCAATAGTCGTAATGTTTGGGTTGATTCTTTTTGCAAGTTCACAGACAGACAAATCGTAGTCAACCGTTGGACTTCCAACATTTATTACTAGTAAATCAGGAATGTACTCCTTTAATTCACGTTCTACATCTTCCCATGTTGCCCGTTCGATGGGAAAATCCCGCAAATGCGTGGTAATTCCTTTTTCCTGAATAATTGCTGCCATATATGCCAGTTCAAGAGGAATTCGCTCTGGTTGAACTGTCAACAGCTCGATGGAACCCTGACAGCGCCCGTCACGAAAACATATCCCTGTTGGGGGATTTATTAGCAAGACCTTCTTTATAAGTGGAACAACATTTCTTGTCATACCGTTGATACTAATAAAAAATTGTTTTCTACGACACTTTCTATGACACTAGGCACAATTCAAATTAAATACACTCTTCAAACGCTTGCAACGTTTTTCTTGCGGTATCTTCCCAGTCAAAGCACATAGATCTCTTAAGTGAATGTTGTTTCAACTTTTCTAACGCATCCTTATCTAACAGCAAGGTTTGAATCTTCTCAGCAATATCTTGCGGGTTGAAAGGATCAAAGTATATAGCAGCATCCCGACAGACTTCTGGCATCGGCTCCACATATGAAGCCAGAATTGACGTTCCACAGGCCATTGCCTCAATGAGGATATTTGGACAGTTTTCGCAAGTTGATGGATATACAAAAAGTTTACAGAGTGCATAAAAATAGGGTAATTCTTCATAGGAAACATGACCAAAAAAGACAATATGATCGTTCATCCCTTTTTCCTGAACAAACGTTTTCAGCATTTATATTAGAAGGAATCTTATCTTTGATGATCGAAAAGGCATGAATCAGTTCAAGAAAATTTTTATATCGGTAAATATTTGATACGTAAAGAATGAATTGATCTAAATTATATTTCCGTTTTACCTCCCGCAAACGATCTCCGTCGAGGTTTGGTCGGAAATGCAAACTTCTCCCATGATAGATAAGCAACGTATCCTCTTCTTTTAAATCATACTGTAAACTTACTTCTTTCCGTGCTCTCTCGGAAATAAAAATAATTTTCTTTGCTTTCCTTATTGAAAAAGTAGTAAGTAACCTCAGGAGGTTAAATTTTAAGCGATAATATACATTCTGGTTCCTTATCATTTCCGGATAAAAAGGCGCCACTGTTTGTATCATTAAAACGGTGGGAATTGAAGAAAAAATTAAACCAATATTTGCAGGGGCATAAAGAATTGTTACCCTATTCTTTTTTAATATATACCAAAGATAAAATTGTTCCCAAAATATCCGGAAGACAGGAGAAATACTTGGAAACTTAAACGAAAGTACCTGGAAATTTTTATAGCTCGCTGTGAGGACTCCTTTTCCTTTTTTCGTGGTAATAACAAGATACGCATTCTTTCTATCTATTTCTGATAAGTATCTGAACAAATGATTTAAATAAGTGACACCACCTCCCGCCACTGCAGATAAGGCATTTATAGCAATGCGCATATTCCAAAAATATTCAGAAACAAAATCAGGAAATAAATTATTTATTATTTTTTCGTAGTTTTAATTTCGCAATCTGCTTTATTACCAAGGAAAAGACTGTGCCAGGAAATGCTTCGAGTTCACCAATCAATGTATATTCTTTGCCACCAGTCCCTCTTTTGAAGTGCGTAATACCAGGGGTCAACCTTTCATTTATCCCCCCTAAATCAAACCAACGAAACCCCATTTTTTTAAAAATTAAAACTGCCTGCCAAAGTAGAAAGTAATTTGATTGAAAAATCCTTCCTTCCGTGTTGTTCCATCCAACAAGATAATGACACGTATCCACGCAGCCAATGATCAGGACGCCACCGATCCTTTCGCCATCCTTACAGGCAAACATGACCTGAACAGAAGATGCGTCTTTTGCGACGTTTCTCAATTCTAGCAATAACCTCTCTGTTATACCGGAAAAGTTTTTCTCGATCATTAACTGCTTATATTTACTCATGAGAAATGACCATCCATCTTCAGAATTATCTATTTCCAGTTTAAGCTCACCTTTTTCTGATTTATTCAATAAGTTTCGCCATTTTTGATGTAAGTTTTTGCGTAAGGTAGCTTCATCGAGGAATAGATCTATCGTAATGGATGCCCACCTATTCTCATCATTATGACAAAACCCCATTTTGGTCAATATTTCATCACAGATTTCACCATACATAATATTTGGTGCAACAAACAACGGAAGCTTCCTTTGTATCACCCAATAGTGATAAAAAAACTGCAATATGCCAACCGTCGTATCACTGCACACCTTACGATCTTTGGAAAAAATCAACGGAGCACGATTAATTCGCACAATTTCACCTAATAATGGGATTTTTTTAACTAACATCTGAGTAATACCTATGGGCTTATTTTCATCAATAACTAAACTCCTGATCGGTATCCAGCCTTCTGCATTTTTTTTTGCCTCTCCATATTCCCACGTTTGCAGGAGATTAGCCTTCTCACATTTAAAAAGTAAGTCGTTCCACGCATTTCTATTTTCTACCGCTATCATTCTGATACCGTCTGTCATTCAACCCCCGAATACTTTTCCTATAGCACCTCTCAGGCTACGAACCATATACTGCATCTGTCTTTCAGTCAGACTTTGATGGATGGGAATTGTCAATAGACTTTTTCGAATCTTAATCGCCCTACTGTGAGTTGATGGTTTCTCTTTTACCTCGGGGGGTAAGTCAGGCCAGGTTTGAGCTGGAACTCCTATTCTATTTAATTTGTAGTAAACATCTTCTATGATACTTTTATGTAACCACATTGGGAACAAATAAGGGCACACATCTTCTGGTAAAGAACTAAAAAATGGCCGTGCAACGTCACTATTAACTGGAATGCCTTCCTCTATAATCTTATAGTGTCTCCTTCTTATCCTTTTGTACTGGTCTAATTTCGATTCCGTCATTTTCAAAAGCTGTAATGTTACAGCGCTAACAGAAGAATTTCTCTCAAAATTCGGCTCTACCTCCGAATCAAAAGGTACTATCCGGCGACTTTTCCAAGAAAACCCACAGTTCAAAAAAAGAGACTGCAACACCCTTTTCCCTATCCATTTACATATCTCCATATCTACTCGCTTTTTCTCCCGAAGCATTTCACAACCAATTTCCGTCTCTTTTGAGGTTACGAGAACACCAAGCTTTGGCACGGGCAAAAACTTATACGGGCTAAACACGGATGCCCAACTAAATTTGCCAATCCCGCCTCTGGGTATAAGAACGTGAGCTCCATCTTCCAAAAGCACTGCACCAACTTGCTGACAAAATTGAAGGGCATTTTTTATTTCGCTGGGAAAACCAAAATAATGAACCAGTATAAATACATCAGGTTTGCCATTCAATAAAACCAAGGTGTGTACTAAACGCCAATCAGGATTAAGATTTTCTGTTACAGGATAAAATACAAGTTGAACTGATTGGGCGCGTAGCGGCCTTAGCGCCTGATTACAAAAATAGTCGGGCAAAAAAACAATGCCTTGTGTCTTTCTTTTCGATTTTAATAGCGTTTTTACAGCCTCAGAAATACCCCAGGCACTACCCCGATAAAAACTCGCTTTTTGCCACGAATTACACCATATTTCCCCTGAAGATTGGTGGGTAAATATACCAAATAAGAGGTAGCGTATGTCAGGCAGGGTTACTACAGGTAAGTCATATCGACCAAAACTAATCACGCGCTAACGCTAAAAGTTTTTTAACTTTCTTTCGATAGATAATATCAAGCCCCCCTTCAATAATAAAACGCACATATGATAATGGATCATCAAGGGAGATTGTATCGCGCAATATTGCATAAGTATCAACAGGGAAGTAGTTCGGTCCCCTTACTCCAGAAAAACAATATTTATATCTGCTTTTCACAATATTCATTGCAAGTTTACTCACACTATCTATATCCCCAAATGGATAGGCAAAATAATTAATGGGCACTCCCAATTTCCTCTCCAACATATTTCCACTTTCAACGATTTCATCGTAAAGTTCTTCTTTGGAATGTAATTCGGAAAGACGCTTATGGCTTTTTGTATGGAAACCGATTGCGTGGCCTTGTTCTAAAAGATATTCCAAATCTTTCCACGCTAAAGGTTCCATATCAGACGATATCTCAGGATCAGTGGCAATACCTTTATATATTTGTTTTACAATAAATTCATTACATTTATTCGCATCTTGCAGACCAATAAACTCCGTTGGCACAAAAAATACCCCCTTTATACCAAATGGATTTAGGAATTTTTCCGCAACAATGCGGTTCGATTTGAATCCATCATCAAAAGTTATGAGAAGATTTATACCTGAAATGCGATACTTTCCTTGAACGAATTCTTGAAATTGTAGTGGAGTTAAAAACTGATACATAGATGCAAGATATTGGATATGGTGTTCAAATAATGACTGCTTATCCTCAGGAATGTTGTGGTACATTAAAACTCGCACATATCCTAAATTACCCGTAGATAATATCCATCGGATTTTACAATATGCCGTTAAAAAAGGGGTGCCGTATCCTACAAAATATCGTAACCTCATAAAGTAATAACTTATGTTATTTAAAGACAAAACCCGCAGTATGCAAAATATGAATAACTTCTTTTATGCGATGATCCCATGTATGACTGTTTAAAACTTTCATCTTTCCCTTCTCAGCAATATTATTACGCTCTTTTGGATTGTCCAGATAATACTTTATTAATCGTTTTAAATCAGCAATGTCCTTATAATACATTATTTCTTCCCCTTCTTTGAATAGGCGTTCTAATTCCGACTTGTAATCAACTAATTCAAATGCGCCACAGGAAAGAATATCAAAAGTTCTTGTATTTACACCACAGATTGCTTCCGGATCATGAATATTTAAAATAATTTTTGATGAGTTGTAAACTTTTAAAACTTTTTCATTAAGTGCCTTACCCTTGAAATAATTAGGTGTTTTTGTCCTGAACCATTCCTCCCATCCATCACCAAAAACTCCCAATTTGAACTCACTGAGATTCTCAAAGATCTCTATACGATTGGGAAACGGGCGTCCGACAAAACATACATCAAAACCATATTTCTGATTTTCTTCTTTGGTTACATCAATTCTCTTATATTTATTTGGATCGGTAGCCAATGGCAAATAACTTACTTTGAGTATTCCTCGTTTCCTTATTTCTTCAACATAGTATGGATCATAAACAAAAATATAATCGTACAAATGCATTCCTCTAGCGAAATTATTTTTGCGATAATCATCTATAAACCGACCTGCATAAGAATAAAACGGATCATCCCAGATATAGGCTGCAATACATGCAGAAGTCTCTTTTTTTAACTTCTGTAATGTTTCCGGAAAGAACTGTTCGCCTTTAATTATAAATATAAGATCCGGGTTCCGGGCTTTAACGAACGTAATAAATTCTTGATTCTCTTGATCTAAATAAAATTTAAGAATTGGATTGAGAAAGTATTTTGCAAATGGCAAAACATTCCCTAGTTTTTTTGCAAACACTTCCTGAAAAGTCAATTTAATCCTGCTACTCTTCAAAACCGCATTAAAACCCACGTCTTCAAAAGACTGTCTTATAGACTCATCTATACCATAAAATCTCGGAGCGCAAATCAACACGCTCTTTTTCATTGGCGTATTTCTTTCATGATACACAACCCTTCCTTCAGAGAAAGCGGCTTTATTCCAAGCCCTTTTTCCATTTTTTCTGTTTTATATGATGTATCACTAGGCCTTTTTACCAGTTCATTAAAGAACCCTTGTTGTACCGGTTTAATCAAATCCTGATTCAATTTAAAGGCACAAGCCGCTTCCTGAATTAGGTTATAAATAGTAACTCTTTCCGCTCCTCCAATATTGAAAACATCGTATTTTTCTTCTTTGACTACTTTCCAGATTGCTTCAGCGCAACTACGGTTAAACAAGGGATTCAAATATACATCGTCATACGCATTTACTACTTCGCATTTTTCAAGCTTTGATAAAGCAAAAGTCACAATATTTCCTCTCTCAAAAGAATGGGGCCATCCATACATTAAGATCGGTCGAATAATGGCATAAGGAGTCTTTGCTTTCTGAACAATTCTTTCGCCTTCTAATTTAGTCTGTCCATAGTAATTAATTGGTTTAGCCTCATCTTCTTCGCCGTAAGGCGCTTTATTTCCATCATAAATACCATTAGACGATATATAAATAAATTTTGCATCAAACCGTTCACAGATATAAAGAATATTTTGAGTACCCCTTACATTTACATCCCAGGTTATTTCCTTATTTTTTTCAGCATAATCCGGACTTCCTATGCTAGCGGTATGGATTACGACTTTGGGTTTAAAATCTCTGAAGAGATATTCATATCCCGCTTTGTCCCGGGTATCTAATTTTTTATATTTTATTTGATAATTATCGTCTATATCATAATTGCCTAAATAAGTAGCAACTATTTCATAGTTACGATCCGCTGTTTCAATTAACGCTTTTCCTAAAAGACCTGTACTACCTGTGATAAGTATTTTCATTTCTATCCAACCATTAAACCGGCTTCCAAAAGCGCAAAGTAAAGAATCCACCCGCGGAGCAGGTGGCTTTGGGATAACCCCTAGAAGGGGATAAATATGCCTTGCTCCCAAAGGAAGCAAGGAAGAGTTGTCCCCGTGACCATTTTACCTTTTAAAATTCTTTTGTTCTTCTTGACGTTCTTTCTGCTCTTGATATTTCACGTATTTACGCACCTTTTCTGCATCTAATCCCACTGTATCTACACAGTACCCCCTTGACCAAAAGTGATTCCCCCAATACGGCTTCTGCTTCAAATGCCGATACTTATTAAATATTCGTATCGCTGTTCGACCTTTCACTGTTCCCACAAATTCTGATATCGATATCTTGGGTACTACCATCGCTATCAGATGCACATGATCTATCTGCACATTCAATTCTATTACTTCACAACCTTTTTGCTCAGAGAATGCTCTTATACACCTGTTTACTTCTTCCGCTACTTGCCCTGTGAGAATTCTTAAACGATATTTTGGCGTCCACAGAATATGATATTGACAATGCCATATCGTATGCGATAATTTACGAAATCGACTCATTTGTTACTCCTCCGTTGATGTTGTGGGAACAACTCAACTGAGATTGTAACAATGGGTCGTTTTACTGACAAAGCCTCCTTTCTCTGACAACACTCAGAGAGTGTGGGTTTCTACATTGGTACTAAAATTATGCGCTTAGAATATCTGCGATCCTTTCACTCGCACTTCCACTACCATCGTAAAAACACTTTTTCAATATAAATGATCTTGTTTCGATACCGGGAATAAACGCATCTTTATTTGATACAAACTCTCTTAAAGATTCCCTTAAGTCAGATACGGAATAAAACGAAGGAATGCAACGCAAATCCCTAAAAACAGAACCATTATAAGTAATCGGCTGCCATTGCCAGACAGGAATACCTTGTATTAATGCCTCTTCCGCGATAGTAGAGTATGAAAATATAATTAAATCAGCATTCATCAAATCCTCCTCTAAGGTTCTATCGGTAAGATGAATTCTATCAGTATATTTATGAAAATCGGGATGTTTATCTATCTTTGCGAAAGGATGACGTCTAAGAAGCAATCTTATTTGAGGTAAATCCAGAGAAGCAAAATATACTGCCTCAACCATTTCTATCTCTAAATTTATATCAAGAGAAGTAACAATAAGGACATTTGTAACATTACCTGGTTTTTCATTACTACTAATATGATTACCTTTTATATGTTCATACCGAGGTGAACCTGTTGAATACAACCTTTTTCCCGGGAAACCACTTTCCATAAATATTTCCTTCCCCAATTCTCCCATAGTGAATATGTAATCAGGTCTTGGAATTGGTATATCATCAGGGCAACCCTTGTACTCCAATTGAGGGTCGAGCAACACAAAAGTCTTCTCTCTGCTATAACTCGCATGTTGAATTGCATAATGTATCGTACTAGGAAAACCTAATTTCCCTCCTGCATAAAATGCCCTTGAATATATAAATAACTCAAGAAAACTTACCGATTTTTCTGGTCTGTATCGATTAAATGCCCTTTCTGTTGATATACAAACCAGCTCATGCATGGGAATTATTGCATTTAAAAATCCACAACCCAACTCATGCTGTAGCAATGCTAAGAAGTTTATTCCATCAACTATGAAAGCGTCTTTAAACTCTTTGGTTTTACAATACTGTAAAAATATCAGATATGGTTTAAAGTTGAATATAGCCTTTAACAAGTCGCTGACCGTGAGAAACTTTTGCAGTATTACAAGGTTATCACGTTTATTGATGGGTTCCAATACATCCCATAATTTACGTCCCTTAGAGCCAGGTTCGCTGCATGGATCAAACCATAAGAACCAGCCGATTCTTAAACCTTTAGATAATAATTTCTCAGGCAACAATTTAAAATAGCGATCACAAAGTGCCCCCGAAACCCTATCCGTTTTAACACTCCAGTCCCAAAAGCCTGAAAAAACAATATCAAAAGTGCCTCCAGAAAAATTTTTTATAGCTCTTTTCAAGACAAACCACTGCAATAAAAATACATAACAATATTTCACTCTAGATATTACGCATTTTACAATAGTCTGAATTTTGCTATGCCTTCTTCTGCACTTAATTTCGTCTATATTATAAAAGTCTTTTAAAACGTCTTTTACTTCCTTGCTCCCCCCCAAAAAAACAAAATGTTTACTAGTAAATAAGTTCGCAATGTAAATAATAATGAAAATTTCTACGATATGTTCAAATGTAGGCTCTGTCTCACAGTCTTTTTCTGACACTTTGTGAATCCACCATAGGCTAAATCCTCTTTTATTAACTAGAGCCTGCCGCAAAGTCTTATTTCCTCTTTCCTTAATGGGAGTAGCACCAATATTAGCAATAAGCTTAAGATAAATATTCCTGGCTTTTTCTTTTACCTCAGGAGCAATTTTTCTTGCTGAAATTAGTTCACCATCAAACTTATTTTTTAAATCCTCTTCTGCGTAAGGATTTAAAAAGCTTAAGACAACAACATTATTATTTGGTAATGTTGTTGGAAAATTCCAGCATACGAACAGAGTATCCTTGTCCACTTTCTTAAGTCTTATAAATTAAAGTTCTTTAAAATTTTTAATAATGAAAACATTTTTGTCCTGAAAATACTTTTGCCATTCTTTAAACTCAGAATATTGTGACATAAAAATAAAATCAAATTCAAAATCACTAGCACACTTAAAATCATATTTGCTGTCTCCGATAAAAACAGCAGGAAGAAATAACTTCCCCTGATTATATTCACTTTCTAAGATTACTTCTTTAGGAGCTGGGCTACCGTAAATTACATCAAAATAATGATCAAGTTTGCGTTGAATAAAAACTTCCCGTATTTCTTCTTGCATCCCACCAGAAACAACTAATTTTCGTGAACATGAATTTTTTGAGAGTTTTTCAAGAAATGGGCGTAAACCTTCTGTCTCATTACACTGCAACAATTTAGCTCTAACCAATAAACTAAACCGTTTTATTATGTCATCAAGTTCTTTTTGAAAGTTCTCTTTTGCTAAAATATGCTCAAAAAAATATCGAAACTTCTTAAATCTTGAAATGCCTCCATTTTGTACATGATAATTTGCGAGTCTTTCCGCTTTATCCTTTCCATAAGGGAGAACAACTTCATAAAAAGCATCTGTCTTTATCGAGTTTGAATCTAGCAAAACTCCATCACAATCGAATATCCAAGTTTTGTATATTGATAAATTAATCAACATATATCTTTTTAAGAGCTGCCTCAACAACTCCAACATCTTCTATTACATCAACGGCATAAGAACTCCCGCTTGTTTCAACCATACGAACTGGAATGCTCAAATCAAGAAAGCGCAGAATCTCTATATCTTCAATACTCTCTAAATAACTTTTTCGCCCGTATTCACCAAACATTTGTAATTCTTCCTTAGTAAACGCGTAAATACAAACTTGTTTCCAAAAAACTTTTGGTACATTTTCCATAGATTTAAAACCAGGAATAGGCAATCTTGACATATAAACCATACGGTTATCTTCCGTTTTAACTACTTTTGGAATGTTCCTGCTCTCAGTGTCTTCGTTTATTCCAACCCGGCACATGCCGTTTATTACCTCATTGGGAAATCTGCGTTTAACGTCGAGTACTTTCAAAATATCATTTGGATCCAGAAGGGGTTCGTCACCTTGTACATTTATGTAAATATCACTTTCAATTTGTTGTGCAGCTTCCCAAAGGCGGTCGGTGCCAGTTAGTGCCTCCTCCGAAGTCATTACAAATTGAAAATCAAAATTTTTAACAACCTCTGCAATGCGTTGATCATCAGTTGCAACATAAACATTTTCTTTACCTAAAGCTTTAGCCGTTAATTCTGCTACCCATATTACCATAGGTTTCGACAACAAGGAAACCAATGGCTTCCCGGGAAATCGACTCGATTTATAACGCGCTGGAATTACACCGACATATTTCATCAGTACTTCCTTTTTATGGAGAAACGGTTTTTATTATATATAATTTTCAATTCCTTTGTAAAAAGACTTATAACTTGTTGGAGTTATAATGTGAACACCTTCTTTATCGTTTTTACTGAGAAATTTATCAATCTGATCAATAAAGTATTGACACCACTGGTGCTTCTCATAAATCACCTGCCGATCTTCTGTTTCTTCCTTCTCATTATAAAAATGTAATGCATTTCCCAAATGTAGACTCACATAACCATCCATACCAGCGACAAAAACACGATGGGCACCCATAACGATAGCGACTCCCAAAAGGAGGATGGAAACCGTTCGGCAGTTTGATGTGATAACACCTTTATAGATTTCAAAATCAGAGTTTAACGTATCAATATAATAAATATTTTCATAATTTCTATTGGTATATTCATGGATAAGACTATCATCAATATGCTGACCTATAAGCAATTGTGAACTAGATGAAACGGTATCAATATACGCAACAAATCTTCGTTTGTTAATAAAGGCATGATAATGCGGTTTAAACAATTCACCTAAATAATTTGCACCAAGTATAATAGGGTCGTATTTAAATATAAACTTGTCAATTTTATATTTGTATTCTTTAAGAGAAGGACCATTAGCCAGAACTAGAAAATCTCTCTCTTTGTGCTTATCCAAATACGAGATCTTTGGAGCATCGATTTTAAACAATAACTTATTTGAATTTGCTAATGAGTTTTTCCTCACATCGATTTTGCCACTACCAATTACACCTTCTTTGATAAGGTCATCTAAAAGCGATTTTGAAAAACCTACCGGATTCTTTTTTTTGATATGGCTCATAGCTTTCCAAATATCCTCAATTGTATATTCTCTTAAATCCATCAACGCTTTTGGATAGTTCGGGTGACATTGAAATAATCCTGACAACATATAAGGTAACTGATAGCCCCATCTATTGTGATTTTGCATTTCAACAAAAAATCTATCGATTATATTCAATATTGGAATAGGATTATATTTATCTCCTTTCCTATTTGCAACAAATGAAATGATAACTTCGGTAGGCAAATTACCCGCACCCCTTCCCATGCCGTAAATAGTACTGTCTATTATGTGAACACCACAACTAACTGCTTCGAGGGTATTTGCAAAAGCCATTTGAAGATTGTTGTGAGAATGAAATCCAACCTTAAACTGGGATATTTCCAATAATGGCTCAAAAATTTGACTTACCTGATTGGGAAATAAAGAACCATACGTATCTGCAATGTATACATAATCGAGGTTTACAGTCTTTAGTAAATCAACTAAATCATTACGTTCGGTTTTCGAATAATTCGTGTAACCCATTACATTTAAAGAGACCTTATACCCTTTTTTCTTTATCTGTTCCAACAAACTCAAAGCACCCTTTACATCATCTTTGTGAACAGCAACCCTTACAAGTTCAATCAAACTTTCATTAGCATTACAAAAATCTTCCGTTTCTATTTTTCCATAATCTGCCATTATTGCTAATTTTGAACCGCTGATATTGGCAGTAACATTGTGGATATCTTTTTCTTCTGAGAACCTCCACAACCCATATTTCTCTCTATCGAAATATTTTTCTGTACCCTTAAAGCCTATTTCTACAAAATCTACACTTGCCTTCGACAAGGCTCTATAGACTTCTCTAACAAATTTTTTATCAAACTTCCAATCATTAACATATCCACCATCTCGAACGGTACAATCTAATATTTGAAAATCTGTAAACTTTTTATTATTCATCTACGGACTCAATCTATTATTAACCAAATTGATAGAAACAAATAATGAATACTCGACATGTACCGAAAACAACTTTACTTTATACAGAAATACTTATGATACCAAAACTTTAATAGCTGAAGATGCTATAGTGATCCCAAAACAAAATGTTATATTGTATAGCGGAATTTTCAAAGAAATAGATGGTTTCTAAAGCCTACAAAAGTGACATTTTGTTTTTATAGGACTATAGTAACGAACTTCGCATAACACTATAACTTGGACAAGTTGCTGTGTCTGAACAAAGTAATTGCAGGACATTCCATGTCCACCATCATTTTAACCGATAAACCTATTTTACTACTATTTTTAACAATAGCAGGATACTCAATGGTAATCCAAGAGCTAATCGCTAAATAGTTGTGGGCAATCCGCTGTGCAAAGGAATCTCTGAATATAGTATGATCGAGAATTTATCATAGAATTATCAATCAAGTTTTTCCCGAATATAGTCCGAAAAAATTTCCCAGAGCGGTCGTTCCGGTGTGCCTGGTACTTTAACGTAACGCCGTATGTAATGGTTATAGGCCGCGTGCGGGACTCTTAGCCATTCCGATAAATTGATTTCCACATCCCGATAAGTATCAACATTGACCAATGGGGAACAGAAACATTTCTTGAATGCCTCAATAAGGGGCTGCACCCAACACCGTTGCAAGTCGTTCGTTGTCAAGAGCACCAAGGGTTTCCGCCATAGCACCGGGAAGGAAATCGCCGTGGAATAATGCGCAAATACCAACTTCGCGTCCCGCACCAGTTCAGCTGTTCTCCCGGCCACCACTTCGCGCCCACAGAACAAATGAGAGTACAAATCATATTTAGCACGTGGATGAGTGGCGATCAACACGCGACACCCAGTTCGATATTCAAATTTATCGAAAAACCGATTTAGGGCGGGAAAATAACCAGTTTCGTTAGTCGATGGCGTTTTCCCTGTTAAAAGAAGATCAGAATGATATATTAGGTTTTGATCAAGAAATACAGCATATGGTGTCTCATCGGGCAACCCTGAATCACGTAGCCTCAGAAAAAGATCGTAATCGAAGGCATGCGCCCATACTTGATGTTGAGCATGCGCCTTGTAATTTTGCAAACTCGCTTCGCCTGACAAAATCGAAATATTTGCGACTAGGCCCATTCCAATACCCGGCGCAACCAGCCGGCGTAGCTGGTACACCAACCTCTTTCCGCTGTCACGGCCATCGCGCAACAGACCCCGCAAACGCGTCAGACCCTGTAGTTTGACCTTTGGCGTAATGCCACTAAGGACAATGGCGCGCAAAATATTATGTTCTCGCAAGGCATGACAAATATGCTTATGCATCGGACCCGAAAACAAATAATCGATTGCCACTGCTCGATTAGATATGCCATCGAGCACAGAATTAAAGACCCGCTCGTCTTTAATCGATAGATACCCTGGGAACACATGCCTCACTTCTGCGTATTTTTCCCAGAATACCGGCTGTAGCCAAGCAGTGCAGTCAAGCACCTGCACCGTGAAATTACGCAACAGGATTTCGACACCAAAACGCTGGTAATCTCGTTCCCGGAACGGCGTTTCAGTCAGAATGAGGATTTCGTTCACATCAGTCATTTTGCTTCGGCATCCGATGCAGCAACAAAAATTCGAATAGCAGAAAATCGACTTCGGTATCGATGTCTAAAGAGCGCTCGTCGGGCATCACATAGGCGATGGTATCTTTGGATACAAAACGCCGCTCCCGCATAAACCATTCGCTTTCCGCCACATAAACTGCACCATTAATGGTGTAAAATGGTGGTAAATCCTGACGTTGGGGTGGAATCACACCAGACACAAGGCGGATAAGCCTACTTTGCGCATCCAATGTAAACAACCGCTGTGGGTTAATCGGCGTTTCACATACCGCAATGCATGCTGGAGCACATTGGCCCAAACAAAGCTCCAATGCGCTGTCAATATCCTGTGCGATGCGGAGAGGTGAGGTTGGCTGCAGCAAGACCACATAGTCGTACCCTGGGCATTCAGCAACGGCATGCAATACTGGATCAATACTGGCAATATCGTCAGCCGCCAAACTTAAAGGACGGACTACTACTTCTGCACCCCAGGTCTGGGCTACCTCCTGGATTTCGCGGTCCTCACTGCTTACCACAATACGGTCCAGGTAACGGCTACGCTGAGAGACCTCGATCGTATACGCAAGAAGAGGCCTACCACATACCGGACGGATGTTTTTTCTCGGAACACCTTTTGACCCACCTCGTGCAGGAATCACCGCCAGCACCCTTTTTCCTTTGATCACAAAAACACCTCGGGGAAATCAATCATTGCTTTGTGGAAATCTTCATGCCGACCGATGTCCAGCCAGTAACCATGAATGCGATGGTAGCGCGTCAAGAGACCATCCTTGACCAAGGCAGCGAATAACTCCGGCATATCGAAGAAGGTTTCGTGCGGAACTCGCGCAACCGCCTCAGGCGACAGGACATAAATACCCGCATTGACTAATACTTGATGCACCGGCTTTTCTTCCAGCCCTTCAATCCGGTCAGCCTGCGTTCGCACCACACCATAGGGAATCTGATATTCATACTCGCGTACGGCCATTGTTGCCACAGTATTGGCGGTAGCGTGTGCTTCGAGTATTTCCTCATAATCAATGCTTGTCAGAATATCTGCATTGGTAACTAGAACCGGCATGGTAGGCGTTGGCAAGAGGCTTAAGGCCCCGGCAGTGCCGAGCTGTTTGTCTTCGCGTAAATAGTGAATACAGGCTCCGAATTTAGAGCCATCCCCAAAATGTTTCTCGATCTGACCGGCGTGGTAATATACTGCCAGCCAGATATTGCGAAAGCCTTGTTCGACAAACCGGGTGATAATCGTCTCCAGCAAAGGCTTGTTTCCCAAAGACAACATTGGTTTAGGTGTGCCCTGCGTCAGTTCCTTAAGCCGGGTACCAAGTCCTCCGGCCATAATCACGACCCAGTTTTCATGCTGTGTCGGTATCAAAAAATCATCGATCGTCTTGAGGTCTACAACATGCCCATTTTCATCCAATACGGGTATCTGGTGCAAAGCAAATTGGCGCATACGTGACAAAATCGTATCGCGTGGCTCGCCAACCCTTACCGTTGTCGGTGTGCGGCACATACAGCTATCGACTGTATCGGTCAATTTTATGCCGGCTAAAAGTGCACGACGAATGTCACCATCTGAAAGCGTTCCCATCAAACGCCCCTCGGCATCTACCACCAAAGCAATCCGAGTTACCGCCGAGTTGATCCTCGCAAGCACCTCTTGAAGCGTCATATCACATGAAACTAGAGCCTTTTTCCACCTAGCCATATTTTCTTACCTTAGTAATCAGATCAGCATATCTGCTTAGGAAAGATCTACGTCCTCGGCGCGAATCACATGATCGGCCGCCAAGTCGCGCACCGCACGGCGGCCCAGCACCCGATCCCTCTCCATAGGAGACATCCCGGTTCCCGGGCGCTTAAAAGTGATATCGTCAGCACCAATAATTTCTCCCGCAACGATCGTTCGTATAGCAACAATGCTTTTGCGAGACATGCGCCGAATATCATCTTCTTCGTTCGAAAAGCGCTTCTCACTCGTTCCCAACGCAGCTTCCACGCGGCGAATTAATGCAACCAAGACAGCAAACTCCTCAATAGTTGCCGACGCCTTATGATCCGGACCCAGCATGTTCTTATCCAGAGTCACATGCTTTTCGATCACTGTGGCACCAAGTGCCACTGCGGCTAAGCAACATTCAGACCCAAGACTATGATCAGAGAAACCAACCTTGCATCCGAAACGGCGCACAAGCTCTGAAATCACCCGTAAATTTATATCTTTATATGGTGCTGGATAGTTACTTACGCAATGTAGCAGTGTTATATCTTTTAAACCGCGATGTTTAAGGATTGTTAATGCACTCTCAATTTCCTCATATGTGGACATCCCCGTGGACAACAGTACTGGTTTATCGCGCTCCGCCATGTACTCCAGAATATCGATACTCATCAACTCGCCAGAGGCGACTTTGAACATAGGCACATCAAGCTGTTGATCAATAAAGCGTAGCGACTCTATATCGAAGGCAGTACAAAGATATAAGATACCGAGTGCATGGCATTCTTCGAGCAACCGCCAGTGGGCTTCGCGCGGTAATTGTATTCGACGCGACATTTCAACAATCGATCCTGCACCATCATTTCGCACTTGGTAGTCTGCCTTGAAAGCTTCAGCAGAATACACCTTTTCTGGTTGCGCTAATTGGAATTTGATTGCATTGGTGCCGCTACCAGCAAGACGACGAACCATTTCTAGCGCGGTTTCCAGCGATCCGTTGTGGTTAGGCCCAATCTCAGCTATAACAAACGTACTCATGGCGTTTCGCACCAATGTAAAGAAATGCCCTTCATCACTGTAATCAGCCGTGGCCGGGCCGGTAGCAAGACCAGATCACCACACACCATATCGAGTATCGCCTTCAAATAATTGAAACCAGCCAGATGTGTGGCGGGATATCCACCGCCGAAACGAGGGTTGAAATCGATACAGTACAGCCTGCCATCCTTGTCACGTAATACATCGCAATCCATGTTTCCCACATGCCGGAACGCTTCAGCAATACGTCGGCCAAGCGCATAAAGCCTCTCATCTTCAACTATCTGCGCTTTGTCAGTCTCACCAGCGCGCATTAACAACTTGCGTTTGGCACATACTGCAACAAATCGTCCTTCGAGGTCGTTGAGCACATCGAGACCAAACTCCTCGCCTTCTATCAATGGCTGTAGCATATCACACCCAGAGACGAAACCTTTCAGGTCAGCACGATGATCGATGCGTTTAAGCCCACTTGAACCGCTACCCTTTATATGCTTTTGCAAAGCCGGAAAAGGACCTTCGAAGGTTTCAACATTGAACCAACAAGGCGGTGTAGGCAAACCAGCTTCACGGCAAAATTGAAAGGTCAATCTCTTGTCATTGCAACATGCCACTACCCTCGGCGATGACACTACCACAATGCATCCCTGATTACGGAACTCTTCACAATGTTCGGCTAGCAGTAGTAGATCCAAATCTGAGAGGGGGAAGATCACCTTGAAGCTCTCACGCTTAACAAGCCCGATTAAGGCCGAGAGATAGGTCTCCCGATCTTCCAATACCGGTGGCAACACATGCGAACGGGATGGCGGCACAACATGCAATGCGGCGTTCAACTGACTACAATCCGATACATGGATTTCAAGCGGGTAGTCAGCCGCCTTCAGATCCAGCGCAAACTGTACGATATACGTACGTCTTCCAGCATTTGTGAAAAGGGCTTTCAGCATGGTACCTCAGCTTACTGGTTAACTCATCAGGGCCAGTGCAAATATGTTCTGGAGCAGTTAACTTGTTAGCCTAGATTGCATAACCACAAAACACGTCACTTACAACCACAAAACCACCTTGTATGCACAAACTCAATTCGATCACAATCAAAAACTTATCGGCCCCTTCGCAGTGGCGACATCATGGGATCATCCGTAATATTTCTGGATTTCTTATCTCGGTCCACAATTTTTCGAAGTGATACATAAGCAAATGGTCTCTGCAAATGTTTGTCTTTCTTATGTTTGATGAAGTCTCGTATTAACAATATTCCCTCGGAGAAGCCAAACTGCCTCGCTGTCTGAATGAGCGCCAAAAGCGGAGCTAGCGATTTGATGCGGAAGAATAATTTAGGATACCAGACAGGCAACTCACTAACACTTAGTCGCGCCAGTAAATAGAGAAAAAACACTATGCCGGGCTTTCCGGATCTTTTGATTCTTGAAAGTGCCCAGCCATACATCTTTGAGATTTGATTACCATCTCTAGCTAGGAGGTCATAGTAATGATCAGCACCGAATTTGGCGAAATAGTTGAACCGTGTTTCGATTCGGATCAATAAATTCCAAGATAAAACCATCACCCGTGAGAAGTCGGTAAAATTGATAAACGTTTGAGGATCGGCCGCCTCTCGGTCCGAAATTTTAAGTAAATATTCCTCCTCGGTATCCAATCCCTGCTCGCCAAGGAAACCTTGTATCCTGGCATATTCGTAAAGTGGTGTGCCTGGGAGTGCTTGCGCGTAATTAATGCTGATTTGACGTGGATCTTGCTCAGGACTAAGCGAGGTTGCGAATTTGCAGTACTCAATTGTTTCTCTGATCGTTTCCGGAGATTCGCCAGGCATTCCAATGACTAACTGAACGATATTTCCCAAATTGGCCTCAACCGTCCACTGGGAAGCGTTATAGTTGTCTTCCAACGCTACTCTCTTCTCCATCACTTCGAGCATTTTTGAACTGCCGGTCTCATTCCCATATACGAGAGAAGAGCATCCTGTATCCTTCATTTGCTCGATCAATTTAGGGGTGACAACCGAGGTTCTCACCCCACCGGCACCCCAGAGGATTTTATACTTTGCGATCTTATCAAGAAATTCCGCCAACCATCGTTTATCCGTACCAAAAGATTCGGCGATCATATTGAAATAACGCACATTGTATTTATCGTATAAATGCTCCAACCGGCGCATCACCTCATCCATAGGTATATGCCGAATACCTTTATTCCACCGATGGCAGAATGTGCATCTCGCAACGCAACCCTTTGCAATAGTTAAGTGCCCTAACCTTGCAGCAGCATTATCGGCGTTGTAGTGGTAATTCTTGTTGGCAGCAATAAATTTCCTTTTGTAATCAGAACGCTCTTTCAACAAAGGGAAGTAGTGGTAAATGGTACCATCTGTTTCTAGATCAGTCCAATCAACATCCCATATTTCATTGGCTGGCAAGGGTGTCTCGTAGCCAGTATTGATAAGCTCACCTTTCTGGCCAAGCAGCATCAGCCCAGTAATATCGTGAAAATCGGATGCACATCGAGTCGTTTCGGCCCGCAGCACAATATTGTAAAAAACTTTCTCACCCTCTCCCAATACACAGAGATCGGTACTTGCACGCTTAAGAAGGATTTCTGCCGAAGTACAAAGATTTCCACCTATAATAATAAGCGTCTCCGGTAACCGC
Source organism: Planctomycetota bacterium (assembly GCA_016188675.1). Lineage (GTDB taxonomy): Bacteria > Planctomycetota > Brocadiia > Brocadiales > Brocadiaceae > Wunengus. The sequence goes on along the minus strand of JACPHJ010000046.1, from coordinate 37,434 downwards.
GCCTTTACGTCGCGTGTAATCCTCTTTGTATAGGAATAAGAAGTTGACACCACGGCGCTAATTGCGAAGATATCTGGCCGATAGGCAAGAATCTTTGACAGAGTTTCCAAGTAGGAATGCCTGAAGTAATCGATATTGTAAAATTTGAATTCGTGCGGGGTACGCTTTCTTGCATAATTCATAACACTGAGTGCGCCAATAGGCGGGAAAAAGCTAGGTCGTTCACTGTTAGGCGTAGTCGTAATCATTATTTTCATACAAAATCACTCCTAAAAATGTAGAACTCACTTCAATGCTTTCCGCAGGGAGAACATAGCGCACACAAGATAAAACAGTCCTGCAAAAGTGCTAATGAGAGACGTTTCAGAACTAGTAGCCCTCTATCGGGTCAACTAAATCCACAGGTTTGCCAGTCTCTGCAAAAACACGTAAGTTTTCAATTACACCTTTCAGATGTGGTGCAAAATTTGAATGCGTACCAGCTCGATGAGCTCCAAGGAGAACATTATCAAAGGATAAAAAATCCTCAATATCTGCAACAATGTTAGTCAACCACCACACATCTAGGCCTACACCACCTAGTTTTCCGTTTCTTAGCGCATGCAATAAGGCATCGCGATTAATTACTTCGGCACGAGATACATTGATCAATAGTGTTCCTGGCTTCATTAGGTCAAACGCTTGTGCATCGATTATCTCACGGGTAGAATGTGTTACCGGCAACGTAATTATATGGGCATCTGCCGCTCGAAGAATTTGTTCTTGCGTCACAAACGATAATCTCGGGAAATTATTAATTAAAGCCACATGACGATCCGGTCTTCGCGCATAAGCGAGAAAGGATGTCTGCCAAGGTTGCAATAACTCTAACAAGACCCGCCCTATATGGCCCAATCCCCACAAACCGATTCTGGCACCAAATAAAGAGCCAGATAAGTTTGTCGGTTCAAAAGAGGGCGAAGATCCTGATCGTAGTTGTCGGTCGTTCGTGGTCAACTTCTTTGTTAAGGTCAATAACATACCTAAGGCATACTCGGCAACATAAGAAGCATTGGAATGTGAATTAGCTACCATAATCCCATTCTCCAATAAGAGCTTAAGATCGAGTCCATCGAGTCCAGCTCCTGGAGTCTGCACCAATTTCAGCTTTCCGGCGCGACTCATAAGATGAGGGGTTATTCGCCCACCCAGCACGACATCTGCTTCACCAATGAACCTCTCGAGCACGGTATCGTCAAAAGACGGCGGCTCTACTATCTCAAAACAGGAATCTAGCTGTTGATGCAGATAAGCTAAATCTCTATCCCGAAATGGGCGCAACAATACCAATGTCGGTTTTGCTCTATTACTCATCACCCTAATGTTCCGACATACTCCTGCAAACGTTGTACTCCTTCGGTAAAGGAAACGGTGTCTGTAACCAGCGATATCCGTATATGATCTTCCCAAGCAGGTCCAAAATAAATACCCGGAGTCGCAGCCACCATATAACGTTCGATCAGTCCAGAGCAAAAAGTATCGGAATCGAGCCCGGTTTGAGAAATATCGAGAAAAGCGAACAACCCGCCTTCGCTCGGCTGAAGTCGGAGTGCTGGGGTGACCGCCACGATTTCAGCTAATCGCTGTGCATTAGCTAAAAGTCGCTGGTTATAGTCATCCAAAAAACTGTCAGGAAGCGCTAGCGCTGCTAGTGCTGCTTTCTGAATAAAAGGAACCACATTGGTATTTAAGTGTTGTTGCAGCTTGTTGACGATCTTCATCACCGGCTCTTTCGCTACCAGATATCCGATGCGCCAGCCCGTCATACTATAAGTCTTAGAAAAACCATTAATGGTAATGGTTTGTTCGGCCAATGCTGGCATCGATCCTGGAGATAAATGCCTGGTGCCGCTGAAGTTTAATCGCTCATAGATCTCATCAGAAATTAGCCAACAATCTCGTTCTGCCAACAGGTGGCCCAGACCATTCAATTCGGGCCGAGATAGCATATGACCAGTCGGATTATGCGGAAAATTAATAATCAACGCCTTGACCTTTGGCGAGAGCATCTGTTCAAGCCGATCTAGATCCAGGCTAAAATTTTCTCGCCTCAAATCAAGATTATGGATCACAGCCTCGGGCTCGGCTATAAGAATCTGCGGCAGATAGCTTGGGTAGCACGGCAAAATGTTGATGACCTCGTCACCCGGCCTGAGCACGGATGCCAAGGCCAGTGACAGTGCCATTTTTGCACCAGGCGTGACCATCACTTCGCCAGACCGGACCTGGATACCATTTTCACGAGCAAGCTTGGTACAAATCGCCTCACGCAACTCCGGCAATCCCATCGGATTGGAATAACGCGTGTAGCCTTGTCGCATCGCCTTCGTTGCAGCCTCAACAACAGCTGGAGGCGTGGGAAAATCTGGCTCTCCCAGGCCAAATGAAATAATGCGCTCGCCGCGCCCGTTCATCTGACGCGCCAAGGTGCTGAAACGCAGCTCTATCGAATCTTGGATCTCACGCGATAGCTTCATTGGTCAATGAATAGTTTACGTAGAACTGGATTTAGTTCTTTAATCCTCGCAATATTGGAAAGCACATTAATGTCCTGAACATGTACAATAGGTGGTATTCATTGCACACTGCATCAAAATGAGCATAGCTGCATACCGCGCCATGAGCCTGAGTGTTTTAACTAACAACGCCGACACCATTCTCGCCAGTTCCCAGAGCATATTCAAATTTCAGAATGCCACCTTTAACAAAACCTTTACAGATTATTCTCATAGCAGTCTAAAAAGTGATCTTTTTCTGAACTAACGTCCTATCCATAAGAACATCTGCTAAAATTTTGGCAGTGTTTTGACCAGCAGCTCCATTTCCGTATGGATAATCAAAGGTTTCCTTTAATCTTTCCCTCATTGCCCGGTCGTGTAAAAGTTCTTGTATAACATCTGCGATACGGTAAGCATCAAAATCAACATTGATAATATTGTCGTATTTTTGTCTACCCATCTGTCGATTCCCTACGTTTATTGCCGGCAAATAAAAGTAGGGAGCTTCAATAAAGCCGCTACTTGAATTGCCAACCATTAAATCAGCATATTTAAGAAAATTGAGATATGTTTCTGTTGACAAATTTTTAACTATTCTGAATGGCTCAACACCTTCTAATTTTTCCAACTCTTCAATAATGGCCAGACCACCATTGTCTATATTGGGATAAGTTATAATTGTCTGCGCATGAACATGCTTCAAGGCATCGATAAGCACTGATACTTGCTTCCTGCTGTTCTCAGCCTCAGTTGTAACTGGATGATATGTTACAATTAAAAGGGGAGACGCAGGATCAAGATAAAACCTTTTAAAAAGCGTTTCCTTTGTTTCATATTTCATTGAAAAAAGCAAGTCTATCGCCGGTGATCCCACAAAGTGAACTCTCCACTCTTCCTCTCCCATTTTTATGATTCGTTGCGCACAATCTCGAGAGGTGGCAAAATGGATATGAGACATTTTGGTAAGAGAATGACGGACTACCTCATCAACCACACCTTCCGTAACAAAACCCCCAGCCATATGCGCTACCGGGATGTTAAGGTGCGTTCCAATAATCGCAGGAATTAACATCTCGCTGCGATCTCCCAAAACAAAAACAATATCCGGTTTGCATTCGTTAATAATCTCTGTTAATTCAAGGATACCTCGTCCCAGGGCTTTTGTAATTGACAAATCACTCTCACGTTCTCGAAAAATATCTACACAATAGTCAGGCTTAAATCCATCCTCCAAGAGGTGTTTAAGAGTATACCCGAATTTCTCCAAAAGATGTATGCCTGTGGCCGCAATGATCAACTCCAGCCCTGGATGGGCTTGAATAGCCTTCCATACCGGCTTCAGCCTTCCATAATCTGCACGGGCACCAGTTAGGGAAAATATTTTGCGTTTCTTCATACTCAGTACCTATCAAAATAAAAGATGTAAGGTGAAGCTTCTACAAGTCTACTAAAATCACCTAGTATCTTTCGCCAGCAAAAAGTGGGATTGTGGACTGGACATCTCGCCATTTAATGGATATTATAATTCGTTCAATGGAATAAATGGAAATTGCTATTACCTTATTCAAGACGTGAAAACTCTTTGCACTCTCAATTTGTTCTCAAGCAATTGTTCATATGACGTATAAATTATTGTCCGCCCATTCATGATTTCAACGATCTGATTACAGTTTCGTATTGTTGTAAGACGGTGAGCAATAAGCACAACGGTCAAATCTCTATCAAGCTTGTCTATTGCATCCATTACGTATTCTTCTGTTATAGTATCTATGGCACTGGTTGCCTCATCAAAAACCAATACTGAAGCCTGTTTGTAAAGTGCACGAGCAATACCAATTCGTTGTCGCTGACCACCGGAAAGACGGATGCCTCGTTCACCCACCATCGCCCAATAGCCGTCTTTACTACTACTCTCAATGAAATTGGCGATTTGTGAACGAGAAGCTGCCGCCCTTACTGCATCAAGGTCGATGGCCTCGCGCGGCACACCGAAAGCAATATTTTCGGCTATTGAAGCATCCGCCAGATAGATATGCTGAGGCACATACGCTATAGTACGCTGCCATGCCCGGCGTCTTTGCCCTTCAAGAGGAGAGCCATCAACCAATATACGCCCGTCCGTAGGATCAAGCAGTCCCATCAGCAGGTCCATAGCAGTGCTCTTCCCACTCCCTGTTTCACCGATTATACCTACGCGTGCACCTTTAGGAATCACTATGTCAAGCCCGTTCAATACTACCGGGCCTTCATTGTGATATTGAAACTTGACCGAATCAAATCGAATATCTTTTTGCAAGCCTATCGGTTGAAAAGCCGGCAAATATGAGTCTGGCGAGAGCGGTTGATCAAGAATCCCTATGACCTCTGCAAGTTGTGTATAACTTCCCATAATCCCCGCCCAACTTGCGTAGCACTGCTGCAATGCTGGCAAGAGCCGTTGAGCCCCCAGTGCGATTGCCCCCAATACCGGAACCATACTCACCATCCCTCCCGTCTTTCTACTAATGCCATACGCCAACCCGGCAAGCAGAACCATACCTAACGATTCCATGATATATCGTGGCCCAAGCGCAATGAATTGATTGCTCGCTTGAGCTTGGCGCAACTTAAGGTCAGACTGGCGATAGGCATCACAAAAAATCGATTGGGTTCCATCCAATAAAACATCACGAATACCCCCAAGTCCTTCCTGCACAATCTTGATCACTTTCGTATGTTCTTGCGAGACGCGAAGACTATTGCACTTCAATTGCCGTCTAAATACCTGAACAATTATTATATAGCTGATTCCTAAGCATAGACCCGCCAGCGTTGTAATGACTGGATCGATAACAAACAAGGTGATAGTTATTGCTAACAGGATTACACTAGCATTCGCTAAGTTTAACATCGAGAGTAAACTATTAATAGTGCTTCCAACCTTTTGCGTAATACCACTAATCACCGTACTACTATTTCTAGCCACTTGTTCCTTATAGGGTTGATACAGTGCCCGTCGATAGATTTCCAAGCCTATATCTGCACCAGCAGAAAAAGAAAAGCGATTGATTGCCCATAATAAAGTTAGGCGTAACCCACCAGAAATCAGTGCCGCAACTCCAAATAAAATCGTTAATGGTAGTAAAAGCTCCTTGGGTGAGGTAATCCCCCAGCACGCAGCAAAATAACTTATAAGCGGCTGCTTTATAAGGCGGTCAGGAGCGGTCAGCACCCCTAAAAAGGGGATTACTGAACCGAGGCTGAGGATTTCTGAAAACGCACCTGATAGCATCAGCAACCACAATATGATAAGATGTCTTCGGTGACGTCTTCCAAAGTGATGTAAAAGGCGCATAAAGAGCTTTATTAAACTTTGCGAAGTATTTGACATATAACTACCATTTTAATTCGTCACAGATAAAAATTAGATTAATCGCCCTTATTGTAAAAACGAGAGTTTCCGTGTAAACATCTTCTGAAATTGACTCGACAGATAAAACCAAGTTGCTTTCTTTCACACCGAGGGAAGTTTGCAACAATGAGCATATGCAGAGAACATTGCAAAATACTCCCGGTTTGTAATAGTTGTTATAAAGAGCTCCGGATACCGAATCAAAGTATATGTGATCAGTGATTGTCTCAATATCAACAATGCTCTAGCCTGAAAAAATCATCTCCAATATTATTTTTCTTTATATATTCTTTAACAGAATAATCCAACGAGTATCCAGCGTTGTTTGTCCTTATAATTGTATCCATAAAGGTCTGAATAAATCTTCCAACTCGCTTTGGAGCATTCAGGTCATCAAAATAGTTGAATCTCTGTCTCCATCTTGAAAAATCACCGATTGTAGTATCTCCTTTACTCGCCTTGATAATTGCCTGCTCAAGTTCCTCAAGGGTTTGAAAAATGAACTGCTGTTCTGGATCCTTGTAAAACGGATGTTTTAGCCACCCTGCACAATCCCAGTGTACTGCTCTATATGCATGTATCCCTGCAATAATTCCAGCTGAGTTTAAACCGCAGCAAACAGATAAGTCTGAATAAGCTGCTGCTGTACCAGGAGAAACAGCATTTTCTAAAACAACTGCCCTATTTTGTTTGGCTAGCAATTCTAATTTTTCAATAATCTTTTCTCCAGAAGGTAGGGAGAGAAAATTTTTCCGTTTCTTTCCTTTAGACTTTAAAATCGCTCCCCATGAGGGATTATTTTCAATAAGTTTTAATATTCTTAAAAAGAATTTGGATAGAGAGCCTGGTGTTACAATTCCATTATACGAGGATGACGAATCAAATATTGTGACAACGAAGGAAAGGCTTTCAAATAAACTATTAAGTTGTTCAGGTTTGTGTTTACCTGCTGTTATCCATATTCCGGATGGCAACATATATTTACATGTATTTTTCCCAGTTAATACAAAATCGTGTATCAATTTGCCCCATAGAAAAAAAACATGATATGGGAAAAGATGCCAAGGCGTCATTACGCTATGGTAGTTTGACCAATGCAGTCCTACAAGAATACCCCCGCTACCTTCTAATGCACGAGTCTGCACCTCCTGTTTCCAAAACCAATCCTGATGTTGAATAAGAAGTTTTACCTGGAAACGACTAAAAACAAATTTATACAGCAGATACCATAATTCACATTCAAATAAAATTTGTCTGAACCTAAAGGGTAGGGTAGAGTCGCCTCGGAACAATTCTAAAATGATCCTTTTAAAGTCTTTTAGACCAAAAGTAGATAATTGAAATAATATCTTTTCATTGAGATCTATCCATTTCAAATCTTTCTTTTCAATTGAATTTATCGTTTCTGTAGTAAGAGGCGTGTCACTTCTATCAAAATAATAAACGATGTCAAAGTCCTTTGACTCAATTCCCTCTCGCCAGAAAGTAAAGTCAGTTACAGCCGAAGGTGTATATTCTACCCAGATTGAGGGTTTAATGTTTGAAATATTGCTATTAACATTTGGGCTGTTTACTTTTGCTAATAAAAGTCTGGCTATACAATAGAATGGTTTTAAAAAGTAATTTATACTCCCAATAAAACCGAAAGATTCCCTTAGAATAAAGCCATTTTTAGAATAAAAGGGAATAATAACAGTATTAAGCGGATATCTCATAATATAGATGATATGCTTTTGTTTATCATTGCTTTGCGCTGCCTCAAACCCTGCAATAGTAATAAATGTGATACGGTCACGCAACAGATTAAATGCGTAGCTTTCTATCATATTTTTAACACGGTTTGATTCATGAAAAATATATTTTTTGCAAAATTCTTCAAAGCAGGCATGGAAGTCATTACTTAATTGATAAAACAAAGTACATCCACTGTCTCTCTTTTCTAAGGATAAATCAACGGGGGAAAACTTTTTATGTAAATTAAACCTCTTTATAAAATTGAAAAGCAACTTCCCAAAACGGGTAACATTATGTTCGTTATAATGAATTATGATATATGAGGGAAAAAAACTATACACAGCAAAAACAAAAACCTTTAAAAAATCTAATCTTTCAATCCAGATAATTTTTTTTCTCATTTTCAGTTATTTCCAGAACAATCTACTTTGACTTAATCTTATAAAAAGGCAATTAGCGAGTCATGTATATTTCACGAAACCTCTCAACAACTTTTTTGCTTCTTCCAGATTTTCTTATATTCTAAGATACGCTTTACATCACGGTTGACCATCAGTTCTCTTAATCCAAGTAGTTCAACTGCATTGAAATTTTCTGAGATAACCGCAGTTATCCTCGTAGCATCTCCGAGGTCAAGAAGAAAGTCCTCAAGTTTGCCCTCGTATTGTTCCAATATTTTATCTTTGTAAGAGTAATACCATTCCGTGCCCGGATAGGGCGTTGCAAAAAAGGGATAGGATTGTATACCGAGTCTGTTCCAAGCATCAACGTTTACAAGTATACTTTCGAATGTTTCCCCAGGAAAACCGATAATCTGGTTGGGAACTGGACGTATACCTGCTTTAAGGGTATGGATAATAGCTTGCTCGTTAATGCGCGCATTTGACCCCTTGCCAATGGATTTGAGTATCCCGTCATCAAAGGACTCAAGACCATAATCAAGATAGGCACATCCAAGCCTTTTGAAGTTTTTCAGTATGTCGTAACTAGCTAATGCAGCATGAGCAGTTGTCCCCCAGTGCACACCGCTGCATTTTACAGGATCGTGATTTGTGCCCTTTTTCACACATTCAGGAATAAGGCCGGACTCTTCCCATCGTTTGGAAAACTCATCATACCATACGTTATTTCTTGAAAGAGACACAAAATTTTCATCAAGGAATGAGATAAAGTCCACCCCAAAACGATTTCTTGCGTACTTAACAAGCTCTATCACATATTCAGCACTGTGATGTCGTACGTTTCTTGTCTTTGAAATCACTACCTCATGATTACCTTCGCTGGTTGTTCGCATGGTAAGCTCATCGCTCAGTCCGAGGTGGAAGCAATACTTGCACATAAAACGGCATCCATAGCTGCAGGCTATTTCAAGACGTCTCTTTGAAAGCATAGATTCTTCACTGAGAAGGATGCTACTATTGCGAAAGTATATTTCCAATGGAAAGAACTCCCAGGCAGGGAAAGGCAAAGAATCCACATCATTAAGAAGAGGTCGTTCAGAATTTAGATGAAGCTTTCCTCCAATGTCCCTCCATATTATGCCCTTTACATCACTCCATGCCCTGGTGCCATTATCAAGTCTCTCCAAAATCTCCGGAAAAGTGATATATCCTTCGCCCACTACTCCTACATCAACTTCCGCGAGGAATGTCATGATCTCAAATGGTATGGGCGTAATCACCCCCCCACCTACAACGATGAGGCTCGAGGGACAAGCTTGTCGTGCAAGACTCACAACCTTTTTTATAAAACCGTATGTAGTGACAAGACCGCCTGTGGCAATAACGTCCCAGTTATCTGCTTTTAATACATCAATTATTTCCGAGTCCGTAGGCCTCCACCCATTGGCATCAAACACCTGGATCTGATGACCCTTCCTGCTCGCTATAGCGGCCAGTTGTGCTATGCCATAGGGGATGTGTCTTGGCTTGTCCTGTATGCGAATAACGGGATTTATCAAAAGAACCTTAGCCATTTTCTACTCTCCTGAGACCCTCGTTTAAGGGAATAAACTCAATACCATCACCAAATAGGATTCCACCTTCTGTGCAGTTATAGGTATTAGACTTGGAATGGGATAACATATATAAGAATATATCATTGTACCAACTATAAGCTGGGTCTGTAGTCCATGTTTCCTTAAGATAAGGATTATACACCCGGCATAAACCTTTCTCAGGTTCTTCCGGGAATATACCTTTTAAATACTCAAAGTATTGGGTATTTACTACCGTTGCACCAGGAGGATAAGAGTTGTCCAGCCCAACAAGTATGATTTCAGGGCTTTCGAGTACAGCATATACAAACACCCAAGCAGACCCTCCTACATTTCCACCCGTAACCATGCATGGTACTTTGTTCGTCTCGTATATTTGCCTTGAAATACTGTCTTCTTTTTCAAAATCATCATATAAGGGGTTCCACCAGTAAAGCTGCATCCCCGCCTCAAGGCACCTATGGGTAACCTCCGGGTTTGAGCCTGTTGAGATTACAACTTTTATTTTAGGACCATGATGGTTGACAAGCCTGACGAGCTCTTCATTGAGGCTCTCTTCGTTTTCGTTAAGGTCTCCATCCAAGTCCTGGTGCTTGAAATAATCATCCGGTTGTCTCTGCCGCAACTGTGGATCTCCAAACCATCTTATCATTCGATAAGGATAGCATGGGTCAACAGTTACTACAAAGTCTGGAATAAGCCCCTTCCTTAAACATTGACCAAGCGAACCATCGACTGATACTATGTATCCTTTAAAGTCTGATTTTTTTATAACCTCTATTGAATTCCTCCTTTTAAGACTTGGCCCTGCTGAAACTACGATGGCTGGTTTGGGCACTTCTGCCTCGATCTCTTTCCTTAGGTCTTTTAATGTTTTTTTTATATAAGGAGCATTTTGTATTGCATGTCTTATGCCCCTTTCTGCTGTCTTTTTAAAAGTTGCCTCAGAGATTGCTCTATTCTGGGCCTCATTTAGTATCGCCATCTTCATCTCCCCACAGAAACTTGTTAGACTTCAAAACAAAAGCTATACTCCCACTTAGCTTTTCTAAGGCGCTGGACTCAAACACTTCTGTAAAATTCTCAACTTTCTCATGGCCTGATGTCTCTTTCTTGTTTTCAGTCTTATTTTCTAATTCATAGTTTCCTTTTAAAATTTTTGACATAATAATCTCCTTTCATTTGTCTACCACTTATACCCTATTGTCGTATTTATACTGCTCTCTCTCAATAGAGAGAGGTTTGCAAAAACCTTCTTAAATGCCCTAACCACATCTCTCATGTCCTCTATGGTATTAGGACGGTGTATGTGATAAAACCATATAAATGTTTTGTAAAGAAGTTCCTCACCAACTGGACAATCACCCCTTCTGTAGTACCTTTCTTGGCCATAAAGATGACATGACCATGGACAATGATTCCTTCCATATCCTACCTTTTTCAAAAACAAGGGGTTCTCATACATCAATCGCAAATACCCAGATCCGACCGGTATGCCTTCCGCTCTGAGGGCAGCCAATATCTTGGCCCTTTCTACTCCAGCTATGGCCTCATCATATATAAGTGGATACAAGTGTGGCACCGTGCCTTCTTCATACATTGGAACCTTAAGTTCCCTGATCTGCCCAAGTTCACTGGATAAGAACCGTGCATTTTCGCTCCTTACAGCGTTATTCTCATCAAGCTTCCCTATCTGTGCAACACCAAGTGCTGCCGTAAGCTCGTTCATTCTGTAGTTCATGCCTATTATGTTTTCCAAAGAAGCCTCATCCCACGCATCGTCACAAATAGATTCTCCATGATTTCTTATGAGCCGCATCCTTTTTGCCAGGACCGGATCATTGGTGATCGCCATCCCGCCCTCACCTGTTTGCATGTTTTTGGTCTCTTGGAAACTAAACACACCTATATCACCAATGTTTCCAACAAGCCTGCCTCTGTATCTCGTGCCAGGGGACTGGGAACAGTCTTCTATAACAGAGAGGCCACGCCGCTTTGCTATGTCCATGATAGCATCCATATCCGCCGTATTGCCAAGAAGATGCACAACAAGTATTGCCCTTGTTCTTGGCGTTATGGCCCTTTCCACCTCAACGGGGTCCATACAAAAATTCTTCCTGTCTATATCCACAAATACAGGAATGGAATTAAAAACAAGGATACTCGTAGCAGTTGCATTAAATGACATGCACGTTGTTATGACTTCATCGCCAGGCCCTGCTCTAATAGCACCAAGTGCAGCAGACAGTCCGCTCGTTGCCGAATTAACACTTACTGCATACTTAACTCCAAACTTCCTCGCAAAGGCAGCCTCAAAGCGCCTGACCATTCTACCTCCTAAGAACGTATAGTACTGGCCCAGCAAGCTCTCGGCATCCACAGAAGACATCTCCAGATACCTTTGGATATCAGCCGAAGGACTTCCCATGAAACGAGAAAACTCCTTTCTTTCCATTACCTCCTTTACCATCTCCCACTCATCGTTATCTATAACCGCAGAGGTATGAAAGGGCACCTTTCTAACGACTTCTCCACCTAATATCGCTAAGTTAGACAAAACAATTTCCCCCTTTCATGTAGACTAAAAAACATCACCAGTAAATATCTACTGGCATTGAGCCATTCCTTGCAGACTCAAGCATGGCAAAGCACAGAACCATAGTCCTCAGTCCGTCATTTCCACTACAATTGGCAGAGGCCTTTTTGCCCTCCATTACGCTCACTATGTCGTTCATAGCCTCTACAAACATGTCTCTCTTTTTTATAACCTTTGTCTCTTTCGAGAAGAGTTCTCTATATCCCGTGTACCTGGGACTTTCTGCAAAGGCAAAGACCTCAATGCATTCCCTGCCCTCCATCTCGGATATTCTTATCCTCCCGTCCTCTCCCAGCACGTCTACTTCAAATATAAAGTCCTCACGCTTGCCCCTGGCGCAAATGGTGCAAAGGACTCCCCCCTTGCATGAAATCCAGCCCGAGATTGTCGGATCAGAGGAATCAATATCATGGGACACACCGCTCACCCTCTCTGGGACTAAGCTGGTCACCCTGAAGACAGAAGCAAGAATATGGCTACCCATATTGAATATTCTTGCCGTATAATAAATGTTAACTGCAGTTATCCTTCCAATATAACCCTCTCTTATTAATTTATTGGCATATAGATATCTGTCATCCCAACTTCTTGGATGATTAACTGCAAGTACAATACCTCTCTCCTTGCATATCTCCACCATCTTACTGGCTTCCTCGACACTTGCCGCCATGGGTTTTTCACAAAAAATTCCTTTTATAACTGAATACTTGGCAAGTTCGGCCATAATACTGTAGTGATTCTCCACGGGAGTGCAGATGGATACAAGATCAACATCGGTGTTTTTCATCAGTTCCCTTATAGCCCCAAATACGGGAATGTCTTTGTAATATTCCTTAAAAAAATTGGCCTTTGTCCTGTCAATCTCAACAGCACCAACAAGCTCAGTCTTATTACACCGCTCATAGGCGTGAACATGGCTCCATGTTTCTTTTCTTAAAGGATCAAGTCCAAGCTTAAATCCTATATTTCCAAGCCCTATAACAGCAGCTTTAAACATTATTTTATCTCGTAATTTTCTTTAATTAAAGAGACCTGTCTTCCCTTATGCCTCAAATAGGACATTATTTATACAGCTTTCAATAATAGTCGACCTAACTTCGATAAGGAATCCGAACCTCAGTCGCAAAGCATAGCAATTCCAGTCTCTTCATGCAAGAAAATCTCCAGCTAATGTCATGTCGCACCTGTCGGTACATTTGATTCCTGGGGCTGGATTCAGATGGCTGTCCCTAAAACGACGATACTTCTCGCCATTCCAAACATCAAGCAATGTGTCCGTCCGAGCGTTTCCAAGAACTATTTCTCCATTATAATCCTGGCCACACGCCAAAATCCCACCTTGTGAGTTGATGGTCAATGAGGACCAAGGAAATTGACAGAATTCTGACCAGTGAATAGACTTTGTATTATCAGTATTTTCTTTATACCAGTGCTGATCTTGAGACTTCAAGTAGATGTAGACATCCTTTCCCTGAAAGGCATCTCTCAATTTATCGTAGTGTTGCTGCTGCCATGAATTATTAAAGTCGATCATAGAAATCACAACGACTGTCTTGCAGGAATACTTTTTCTTGTAGCCTAGGAGTGTTACAATTTTCTTATAGCTTTCATCAAAACTGCAGCCTCTACCTCGAATAGCTATGTGTTTCTCATCATCTACGCTTTCTATGGAATACTTCATATAACTAATGCCACTTTCAAAAAGTTCAATAGTTTTTTCGATATCAATATTTGTTGGATTGCAGCTGAAATAAGTTTCCACATTCCTCTCAGCCAACAATTTGACTCGCTGAGCGATATGCCTGTCCAAAAGCGGATCACCATAGCCGTGCAATATGACAACCTTGGGAATTATATAAAGGAAGAAATGGTTCTCATTCATACTATGCTTAGGAACGGCATACCTTTTTTCAACAAAATCCTCCCACGCTGACCACTCCTCATCTGAAAAAGGCTCTATCTGTTCCACTATTCTATAGTATGTTTCCATATCCAAAGTCTGCACCCTGCGGGTCATAAGAGTAGTTCTTGGGCACATGGTACATTTCATGTTGCAGGCATTTGTAGTTTCTATATTAAAGACCACTGGAGTTTTACTGCGAAATTGATCAAACTGCTCCAGCAAGTCCTCCTTATTTTGAAGTTGCCGAGCCATTAGCTTTCTCTTTAAATCATGCACTTTCATGTAAAAACGAATATCGATCATCGGCAGGCCTCCTTTCTGACACCCATAGATACACAAACGACGTCACCAAGCCGTCCATCCACCGTCGACAGTAATCGTTGAGCCAGTTATATATGATGAGTTCTCCGAGCACAGGAATTGTAGTAGTTTATTCAGTTCATGTCTTTGCATCATCCGTCCCATAGGAGTTTGACGGCTGTATGCCCTGACAAAATCATCGCCCTGACGATCCTCCACTCCACCTAAAACAACGGTGTTTACTCTAACGCGAGGTGCAAGATGGACAGCAAGATGCCGTGATAACTGTATCACCGCTCCTTTCGATACCGAGTAGCCGATATGCTTTTCCCCACCCCCATATAAAAAAGGCAACGGTGACACAACGCCATAAATGGAGGAAAAATTAACAATAGACTTGGCTTCGGGGTTCTGTGCAAACTCGCGACAGACGGAAAAAAGAGCGGTAACGTTCACGTCGAGATATTTTCTAAAGCTATCTAGACTGATATCAAAGAGGGTGGTTCTTTCTTTCGCCGACTCGACAGGATCGCAATACGCGAAAAGGTTCACAAGATAATCAGGAGCATGCTGTGCAAAACAGCTTTTGACTAAGGTTTCATTGGTAAAGTCAAGTCCAAGTCCACGTGCAAGTTCAATAACCTTATAGTCCTCCAGCGAGCTGAAATAATCAGTTACCGTTTTCCCGAGAAGTCCCTGAGAACCGGTTATAGCTATTTTTGGTTTGGCCATAGTCTAGGTTGCCAGCAAATCATCGAGTAATCTACCATAGCGGAAAAAATTAGAGATTGTAAAAAACCAGTTCTTAATTAGACACCAATTCTATGATATGCCTTTAGCTGCATAGAACGTAACTCGATCTTCTAAAATATTTCGAAGTCATTATGAATATTTTTGACAAAAAAATACCTCTCCTCATTTCGAAAAATGGCCGTTGTCAACAAAAAACTTCTGTATCTTTATATCCCATATATCAGGACTCTTTATTGACTGCAAAAACCTCTCGGTGCTCTTGCCATCGCCGAAGTGCGTTGAGACCGTGCGCTTTACATCCTTTACCCTTTCTATCGCCTCAAGAATAACCTCAGTGGACTCATCTATATTCATGATCATATCATACATAAAGCGACAATTTTGTCTCGTTCCAATATTAATGGACGGTACAGAATAAAAAGGCGCCTCCCTTATACCAGAGCTTGAATTTCCTATTATGAACTTGCAATTCTTAAGAAGCACCAAAAAATATTCAAATCTTATGGATGGGAAAATCCTGAAGCCTGGATTATTTCTGTTCGCTTCTATCTCTTCGATGATAATATCAGACCCCGGATCATTGTTTGGATAGATCACCACATAGTTCTCACCCGATTCAACAAGGGCTTTTATTACGTTTTGTATATTATCCATCAGGTTATGAAGGCTTGTTGTAACAGGGTGATATATAAAAATCGCGTATTTCTCAAACGAGATATTGTAGTATCTCTTAACCACATCAAGACTTGGAAGATCTGGAGAGACCATCACGTCGGTGTCAGGAGAGCCAATAACATATATGGAAGATTCCTTTTCTCCCATCCTCAAAAGAAGTCTCTTGGCCTCCTCATTTGCAACCATATGTATATGAGACAACTTGGACACCGAATGCCTTATTGACTCATCTATGGTGCCAGACACCTCACCGCCCTCTATATGCACGACAAGCATATTATTAAGAGCCCCGACTATAGCCCCTGCAAGAGCCTCTACACGGTCTCCGTGGACTATTACCATATCAGGCCTTAAAGCACACACGTAATCTCCAAAGCCCTTGACCGTATTTGCAAGTATGGTATCCATAGAATCATATGGCCTTTGGTTTATGTATGCATATACATTCTTAAAACTACACTTTTCAACCTCACTTTTTGTACCACCATACTTGGGCTCCATGTGCATGCCGGTTACAAACACATGCACCTCAAAGTCATCATCCTTGTCAGCAGCCATAATAAGTGACTTCTGTTTGCCAAAATCCGCACGTGTACCTGTTAAAAACAATAATTTTTTTTTTGAATTATCCATCGATCATATCGTAAGAAAGCTGTATATCAGCCGGTATGTCAGAAAGTGCACGTTTTCCAAGAACGCAATCATACTCGCGGGCAAGTATCTGTCCCGTACCCGGCCTTTTTACCCAGAGATTTTCTTTGCTAAATATTTCTCCCTTTTTGATCGGCTTGATAGTAACAACTGAGGCATAGGCAAAATCTATGGTGGGCTGTTCCTCAGGTAATATCTCCTTTCTCCCTCCACGTGCCATGTGTATAGCCCGTGATCCCTCTATAAGTTCTTTGAGACCCTCGGGGTCTATTGATATTGGTATATCGGGTCCTAGCCAATTCATAGACGAAGTAAAATGCTTCTCCACTATAGATGCCCCAAGAGAAACTGCAGCAAAGCATGTGTAATTATTAAACGAATGATCGCTTAATCCCAAAACTGCATTTGGAAACCTCATTGCTATTTCGGATAAGGCGCCAAGGCGCACTTTGTCGTAAGGCGTTGGATACATGGACACACAGTGCATAATTGCATAAGGCACTCTATGGTGACTGAGTATACAAACTGCCTTTTCTATGCTTTCAAGGTTATTCATTCCTGTGCTTAATATTATCGGTTTGCCAAAGCTTGCTATATGCTCAATAAGCGGGTAATTATTGCACTCACCGGAACCTATCTTGTATGCCCAAACTCCCATTTTTTCGAGCCTATTGGCGGCTGCCCTTGAAAAAGGTGTACTCAGATAGATCATGCCCTTAGTCTCTGCATAGTTTTTAAGATAAACTTCCTCATCCTCACTCAGCGCGCAACGGCGCATTATCTCCCATATAGACACATTGGCATTACCCGGCACGACGTTATTTGGAATCATCTCGTCTTCAATTATATGGCACTGAAACTTCACACACTCCGCACCTACTCGGGCAGCATCGTCCACCATCTTTATTGCCTTTTTTATATCACCCTCATGGTTGATTCCTATCTCTGGAATCACAAAAGGGGAATGGCAAGGACCTATCTTTCTCTTTCCTATTATTATCTCCATCAAAGTTCCTCCCCATGCACTGCGAAAAACTCAGCCATCTTGAAGTCTACCGGCTCATCTATATCTATAGACCTCTCAAACTCCATAAGATGTATTCCAACAGGACTGGAAATAATAATATTCTTTTCAAAAAGAACGTCTCTCCTTGTTGCATAAACTGCGCCATTTGGAATACAAAGAGGAGGGAGCATTTGTGATATGCCACGGTCTCCCTTGATATCTCCCTCCATAAAGAGACGACCTTTGTACCCATCAATCCTGAGCATCCACTCCGGCCTTTCGTGAATCTTCTTAGCCGTAAGTGCAGATTCAAGATCATCATGTTTCAAAAGAAGTCTTATGCATTCATCAATGTCCTCTGCCCTGCAAAATGGCGTCGTTGGCTGCATAGTTACTGCAATGTCAATCTTTTCACCAGTCTCGTCCTCTATAAACTTTATCGCATGTTGAGTTACTAGCTCAGATGCCACATCCTCCGAGATGTCTTTGGGACGTACAAAGGGCACCTCGGCACCAAAGTCCTTTGATATCCTTATTATGTCAGGATGGTCAGTAGAAACAATAACCCTTTGTAAAAGCTTACTTCCTAAAGCTGCCTTGATAATATATCCGATCAACGGAATCCCGTTAAGTAGCTTTATGTTTTTTAGCGGAATGCGCTTCGACCCGCCCCTTGCATGAATTATTCCTATTATTCTAATATTCCCCACAAATATTTTCTCCCGAGTTTTATATCTGCAATCTGTATTTTCCTTACTTAAGTTTTCCAAAAATAACTATCTGATCAGCCTTGTTGATTCCAGACATCGTTGAAAGACAACACTTATTTATAAGCATGCCTGCAGCCTTTGTAATTTTTCCTTTACCACTAAATTCCCATGGTGCGAATGCTGGTGCTGAATATGAGCCAAAAAGTCTGATAATATCAAAGCCGGCTCTCTCCAGAATAAACTTTAAGGATTCAACAGTAGGTATACCCTGAACATAGTCGGAGTACCTGCTAAAGTATGAATTTTCATGAGTATCGTAATATCTGGACTTCCCCTGATGACATTTTATAAGCACTTTACCTCCGGGGACCAAAATGTCTTTTAACTTTGCCATCGCCCTTTTTAAATCTACAATGTAGTAAATCATTTCTTTTAAGCTGACGAAAGAGTATCTTTCCCTAAGTACCTCTTGCGGCATCTCGTCTGGAAACGCGCCCTTGTACACGTTCAAGCCCTTTTCGCGGGCAACATCAACAGCCCCTCCATCCATTTCAAGACCATAAGAGGCATAACCTGCCTCCTTCAAAAGATAGCAGAACTGCCCAGTATAGGTACCGATATCAAGGGTGCTTCCCACAGACACATGTTTTTTTATATAGTTCATGAGATTTAAGTAACTTCCCCTCGGCTGTAACAGTCTGTTTAGCCAATTACCTGAAATCAGGCTAGTTGTTGGATTGTCATACGTTTTCTTTGAATATAATTTTTCATGGTAAGCCTTGATCTCTTCCTTATTCATTCGAGGTTTGGGATACATCGTTAGGCACTCATTGCAGATATAAATATCTCGATAACCATCATCACGCAATTTCTGTTTCTCCCTGTATACGGTTGCATCTTCATGATGGCAAAAGGGGCAGTCATCTAACATGTCTAAAACCCTATCTTATAGGCAAAGTTCATAAAGCCTTTGGCCCCAGCCCATACGCATTGCAATGTATTGCCCTGGAACCACCAACTCGATAATCCCGATGACCTACCAATGCAAGCGCTCGCCGAATGTATGGTCTCCATAAATTTCCAGTACCAGATGCAGTGTTCTCTAACTTGTTCTGAGATCAGAATTAATTCTGCCCTTTTCCACGTCAGTAATATGGTGAGGTAACAATCTTATTCCGTGAGTATCAATGGAAGCTATAGCTATAGCAACGATTTTCTCTATATCGAGTATAACGTAAAGAGTTTAGTATATAACTATGGCGTTTTGTTATATTTAAAGGATATTCAAAATAATTATGCTGTTCATCTGTTACTATGCTTGTTTGCATAGGCTTTACCTTCTGCAAAATAGCTCTTGATATTTTCCACAACTACCTCTATCTCCTCTTTTTTTAAATTCACGCTGCAAGGGAGATTTATACAACTATCATACGCCTCTATTGCATTATCTATAGCATACCGCTGGCAATCCCTATACATTGGTAAGGTATGAATAAGTTTCCAAATAGGTCTGACCTGTATATTCTTCGATAAAAGATAATCTATAAGTAGTTTTTTATGTGCTTTAGGTACTTTTATCGCATAGAGCCAGAAATTGCTTCTGCTATGCGCACCCTCCCACAAGAACCTTACATCTTTCACCTCCGATAGCAAATCTGAGTACATTGAAGCATTACTTCTTTTAATGTTAATGAACTCATGAATGCGCTCCATCTGCGCTACCCCAACAGCCGCTTGGATATTTGTTAGTCTGTAATTGTATCCAATCTCATCGTGATCATATTCAAAATGATCTCTTTTTGCCTGAGTGCTTAGATGTCTTACTCTCTTTGCCATATTGATGTTATCCGTTACAACCATACCGCCACCGCCAGTTGTTATAATTTTATTACCATTAAAAGAGAAACACCCCATTTTCCCAAAGGACCCAGTCTTTTTACCATTGTATTCCGAACCTAAGCTTTCCGTCGCATCTTCAATAATGTCAATGTTATACTCCGCACAAAGAGCAAGAAGTGGTTGCATATCAACAGGATGCCCGAATATATGAACAGGAATTATCGCCTTTATTCTTCTTTTAGTTTTTTTATTATAAGTATAGCCATTCTTGCGTTGTTCACAGTGATTACTTATAAAATTTATTATCTTCTGAACATCAATGCAGAGAGTATCTAAGTTACAGTCCATAAGGATAGGGTGTGCAGTACAATATCTAACTACATTTACAGGAGCAATAAAAGTAAGTGTCGGAACGATAACCTCATCATTGGGTTGTACACCACAGGCTATAAGGCTAACATGAAGGGCTGATGTCCCATTAACAGTAGCAACAGCATATTTGGTATCAACGTAATGAGCAACCATTTCCTCAAAACGAGTAACATAGCTACCAACGGAGGAAACCCATCCCGCATCGAGACACTCTTTGATATACTTCCATTCGTTACCTGATATAAAAGGCTCCGAAAGTGGAATCTTAAATAAGTTTTTATCAGATATTGTAGGTGTCACTTTTATATTTCTTTAATATTTCTTTATCCTTAAACCATTCTATAGTTTTTATTAAACCTTCTTTTAGAGATACCGCTGGTCTCCATCCCGTCAATTCCTCCAACAAACTACTATCACAAACCAATCGTTCTACTTCACTTGTTTCAGGTCTTTTCCTTGCATCTTCAGAAAGTATTTTTGCTTTTGAACCTGTGAGTTCTATTAAAAGATTTGCAAGATTCTCTATGGATATTTCGGTCTGAGAACCGATATTTACTTCCTTTCCAAGTGCAATATCACATTTGGCTAGGGCTACAAAGCCATTACAAATATCGTTGACATAATTTAAATCTCTTGTTGGATGTAGCGACCCGATGTGAATTTCTTTGTTGCCGTTTAATACTTGAGTAATTATTGTAGGTATGATTGCCCTTGCCGATTGGCGAGGGCCATATGTGTTAAAAGGTCTTGCAATAACAACTGGCACAGAAAATGAGCGATAAAATGACTCGGCTATCTTATCAGCGCCAATTTTTGAAGCAGAATAAGGCGATTGTCCTTGAAAAGGATGTTTTTCATCAATGGGAATATATTGAGCAGTACCATATACCTCTGAAGTGGAGGTAACGATAACCCTCTCTATATTGTATTCTCTACATGCTTGTAAAATGTTCAAAGTGCCTTTTATATTAGTATCAATATAAGAATCTGGAAAATGATAAGAAAAAGGAATTCCAATTAATGCTGCTAAATGAAAAACCACATCAACATCCTTTATTGCCGTCCTTACTCCATTTGGATCTCTGATATCACCTGTAAAGATTTCGATATTCTTAAGTTTGTCTTTTGGGAAAGTATCGAGCCAGCCCCATGAATTAAAGGAATTATAATAAACAAAAGCTTTTATTTGACAATTTTCATCCAGTAATCTTTCTACAAGATGACTCCCTATGAAACCGTCCGCACCTGTTATAAGTATTTTCTTTCTCTTAAGATTCATGAATTTACTTGTAAATCAAAACAAACATCAGACTAGAGACAAATCCATGCCTATTATTACTGGCTACTAACCTACAGATTAAATTCTTAATTAAAGCCTAATATCAACAATTTTAGTGGAATCTGGTACCTGTTTTATTTTACTGGGGTCCAATTCTTTCGTTAACATAAGAAAATCGGGAGAATAGTTATTTATTTCCTCGGTTCCTATTACATGATAGCCAAATATCCTGATTTTCATATCGTCATCAACAATCGCAACAAGCTCCAATTCTTTATCCTGAATGACGAGGTACGCTATCTCCATAAGATCTGTTACGCCATAAATTGCGACACGTTTTTTTTCACCAAATTGAATACTGCCAATTTTATCTTCAACATCTTTTCTAACAGCTTTATAAAAATGAAAATTCCTATCGAAAAATTTATAAGCAATCTGTGTTTTTTCAGCAATTCCTTTCGGTGTTAAAATATATTGCATCCTCCGAGGGTTAGCACCCAACATCTTTACAAAACCCCTCTTTGTAAGTTTTTTTAATGCAAAATTTATAGAGGCAACATTGATACCTAATTGGGAGGAAAGCTGGCGTTGAGATATCTGCTCGCCGTTTTCAAGCGATTGGAGGATGTTATATTGTGTGATCTCTTCCTGATTGGCCATAATATTTGTCTACAGGTAACAATTTAGCTCTTTGAAAAAGTAGCGCCGGTCCATTGTGATCGGCATTATGCGGGGGATAAACCACCCACGTTACATATACTGTTTTGTGTGGATTGCGTTGTAAATGCATGGGTTTTCCAAAGAGCGTAAATTGTTACGCCTCATTAAATAGAAATAGTATTAATTAAAGCAACAAGAACAGTTTGGAGTGTAGGGCGATTATGGAGTATGTCCCTCTCAGTTACATATACATTATTAATGTAACTTACCAAACATCAAAGAGTTAACACGCAAACCGAGTTTATTTGCCGTCGAAACCTATCTAATCAATCGGCTCGATATCAGCTATAGAAACCTCTGCCGCCGTAGACCTTTGTAACAAATCTACCGAAACAACCACCCGGTAGTTTGCTTTTCTCTTTAAAAGAATGCCCTCTATCCCCATCAGAGGACCAACCTTAACTCGTATCCTTGTGCCGCTTTGTAAATATTTGTAAGGGTCTAGCTTAACATTACTATTTATTAGTATTTTTATATCATTTACCTGCTTCTCAGGAATGGGGGTTGGCGCAAAGGGGTCTGTACCAATTATTCTTACTACACCTCTTGTGCTTATTACATCGAATACATTATCTAATTGTATATTTACAAACAGATATCCAGGGAAAAGAGGCAAGTCAACAAAAACCCTCCTGTCTCTTCTGCGGCTTAATGTTTTAATAAGGGGAAGGAATGAATCAATACACTTTTCCTTGAGAAACGAATCAACTTGTTTTTCATGGCGAGATCTTGTGTGAACAGCAAACCAGTACGGGATATTTCTACCCATCTTCCTTTTCTTTATATAATTCCTCCCGCAGCTTTGTTGTCTGCGGGAGGAACGGGGTCTCTCAATTGGGAGATGTGAGAGATCGTTGTTTATTATAACAAACGTTTATTTTTCTAAACATTTACCAATTAAAACATTTTTTTGGAAAATGTCAACATAAAAACTAAAAATTTTTTACTTCTTTGCATTGAGTTCTTCGAGAGTTTCCTGGGCTAGTTCCCGGACAGAACCGTCTTCGTCATTGAGGGCATTTTTAATAAACTCGATGGCTGCTTCGCCCCCTACCTCACCAAGGGCTTCCACCGCACTTTCACGCACCCATGGGTCGCGGTCTTTGAGCGCTTGAGAAAGAGGTTCGGCAACGCTCTTATCCCCGATTTCCAACAAGGCGTCAATAGAACTTAGTCGCACATCTTCGCTCGGGTCATTTACGAGCGCCTTTGCGATGGTTTCGATTGCCTTTTTGTCCTTGCTTTCTCCTAAGGCGATAATTGCATCCTCCCTCTTGCCGGCATCTTCATTTTCCAGGGCGTCTTTCACGAGGGTTTCAAAAGGGGGTTTTTCTTTTTTCGCCTTACCTTTTTTTGCAGTCGGCGGAACTGATTTTTGAGGAGGTTTTTTCGGAGGCGCTTCCTTGGTTTTTGTGAATATCTCTTTGGATTTACTGGCGCTAATGATAGACAGCTTTCCTTCTTTTATTTCATTGGGTGCGTAAAGAAAGGCATAATTTTTGTCTTTAAGAATCCTGCGGACTCCTTCTCGGACGGATACATTTTGAAACTCCATCGTAACCGTCGTATCGATTGCATCGTTAAGCCAGATCCTGGCGCCGCTCTGCGACATGATTTCTTTTAAGACCTTTTCCAATGGTGAGTTTTTTAACTTTACAGATAATTGTCCATTGTCGAACTTAACGTCGAAGACTTCTTCAGTTGGCGGCGTATCCGCAAAGAGTCCATAATGTTTATTAACTACAGACATAGGTAAAGATGCTATTGCTGTAAGCAAGCTAATCTGCGCATACTTTTTAATTGTATTGTAAAAAGCGCTCATAACTGAACTAATCACTTTATTTAATCAATTTTTGCAAAATGTACCATCTATGAGTTACAACCTTAAAGTAAAACATCGTAAATCTGAAATCGCAAATCAAAAATACCACTAAGCTTCTGCTTTGGTTCCGGCTTGTCCAGGTTAGGGGGATTTACCTTGAATAATATCAATTAACAGCTTTTTCCCCTTCTCCATGAGTTCCCTTGTTTTCCCTTCGAGATTTAAGCGAAGTAATGGTTCGGTATTGGATTTCCTGACATTGAACCACCAATCATTGTATTCAACCGTAATCCCATCCAGATGATCCACCTTCCCATTTGAAAATTTCCTGGCGATCTCTTCAATCTTCGCATCTTTATCTTCTACCTCAAAATTAATTTCACCTGTTGAATAATATCTCTTGAGCGGCGACACTATGTTCGAAAAGGGAACTCGCTTAGCGCTCAAAATATCCAGAACCATAAGGAATGCAATCATTCCCGAATCCGAACAATAACTGTCCCTAAAATAATAATGCCCTGATAGTTCCCCTCCAAATGCAGCTTTTTTCTCCCGTAGTGTTGCTTTCATATAGGCATGACCGACACGCTCACGATATGGTACGCCGCCAGCGGCCTTTATCTCTTCAGGTACAATCCAACTCGAACGGAGGTCGTACAAAATAGTTGTCCCCTTTTCCCGTTCCAGAATTTGTCTGGCAACCAGGGCCGTAATGATATCACACCCAATAGCCCGCCCCGCCTCATCCACAAAGACGCAGCGGTCTGCATCTCCGTCAAATGCAACCCCCAGGTGCGCCCTTGTTTCACGCACCTTATTTTGTAAATCAACTATATTTTCGGCCTTCAGCGGATTGGCTTCATGGTTAGGAAAATTTCCATCCAGTTCGAAGTAGAGAGGGATAATTTCTATGGGAAGCCCTTCACATACAACAGGTATGACCTTCCCCGCCATACCATTTCCCGCATCAATCACCACACGCAAGTGTCTGAGATTGCTGGCAAATTTTAAGACGTGTTTCTTATACTCGCTGAAGATATCGCTTTGGATAACCTTGCCAAGTTGCTCCCCACGCGGTGGATGATATTGTTTCGTTAGTTTTGCAATGCGGCCTATTCCTGTTTCAAAACTAAGAGGAATGGCCTGCTCTCTGCAAATTTTAAATCCGTTATATCACGCAGGGTTGTGAGAAGCCGTAACCATTACGCTTCCGTCGTATTTGTAATGGCCCACTGCAAAATACGTCATCTCCGTTGCAACGACCCCGATATTAACG
Organism: Planctomycetota bacterium; assembly: GCA_016188675.1. GTDB lineage: Bacteria > Planctomycetota > Brocadiia > Brocadiales > Brocadiaceae > Wunengus. The sequence goes on along the minus strand of JACPHJ010000046.1, from coordinate 11,874 downwards.
ACATTCAGACCGGCGGTGCATAAACCCTCAATCACCGCATTGGCAAGCGACTTAGAGGAAGGCCGCATATCCCTGCCTACTACTATGTTTCTAACATTTGAATTTTCTTCCTTAAAAAACTGGGCTATTGAAGACCCGATCTTACGCGCCGTCAGATCGTCAATCTCGGATGGATATTTCCCACGAATATCATAACTCTTAAAAATACCCATGGAAAGTTTAGATTCAGGCTGTGAATGGTTAAAACTCTTTGGTTCTACCTTGTCCAAACATACATTGCATTTAGGATAATTAACTCGCTGTCTGCCCCTGCATACGGAATCGCTAATTGTATAGGATTCACCCGGACAACGGTGCTGCCTTTCTTCTCCTTCCATTACTCGTTCTTTTTTCATAAACGTTACTTCCTCCATATTCTGGCAGCCGCAGGCTTCAGCCTGCGTTCCAGGCCAGGCGGCTAACAAGGCCAGTCTCTTCGATGATGCCTATGCAGGCTGAAGCCATGCGGCTACACGGAAAGCAGCCTTGTTTGACCTTGCTTTAACTCCGCCATTCATGGCGGAGATATGCAGGCGTATAAAAACTGGCTTTAGCCATGATTTTCCCTGGTTCAGGGCTAAAGCCACTATTGGCTTCGTTCTCTTACCTCAGGCTAAAGCCTGAGGTAAATTTAAGGAGTCGTTTACCGGCATCAAAAGCCTGTTGTAACAATTCCTGTTTCTTGCCTGCGTCACCTTTTTCTTCCAACCCGGCACATAATATGTCACCCACATATTGAGTATCCAATACATGGAAAAAGGCCTTTATTGTTTTTACCGCACCGGTAAATAATCCTTCTCCAGAATCACGGGCAGCAGTGGCAATAAAAAAACCCTTGGCAACCCTCCCGCCTTCCCTGATGGGCATATGTAAAACATACTTCCTGGCCCAAAATGCCTGGCAACGGTCTATAAACGCCTTTAGTTGTGCACTCACACCCATAAAATAAATAGGTGATGCAACGATGATACCATCCGCATCCACCAGTTTGGGATAAATTTTTTGCATATCATCATCTGTAACACAGACCCCTTTTTCCCAACATCCGCCGCAAGAGTTGCACGGGGCAATCTGTAAATCACGGATAACGATCTTTTCTACCTCTGCGCCGCTTGATTCCGCGCCTTTTATGACGCTATTAAGCAGTATGTCAGAATTTCCTTCCTTACGGGGACTGCCGAAGATGCCAATTATCCTTAACATGGAATCTTTTCGATGAAAGTTTTTGCGGACTTTAAAGCATCTTTTGCCATATTGGTATAAACATTATCCTCCACAGGAACTGATTTTAATATTTCTTTAGCATTATTTAAATATTTCATTGCCTCTCTCATGAGCATGCCTTTTTGCAAGTTTTTAAGTGACGGATGACGAGAAAAAAACGTCACTCCCCACGCGGCACCCGTCACGCGTCACTTTTACACTCTGTTGCACTATGAAGTACTGTTTTAAAATATCCCAGTGTCTTACGCAGCCCTTCTTCACGAGAAACCTTTGGTTCCCAGTCTAAAATCTTCTTCGCCTTAGTAATATCGGGCTTACGAATCTTTGGATCATCCTCAGGAAGTGATTTATACACAATCTTGCTTTTGCTGCCCGTAAGGGCGAGCATCTCTTTCGCCAACTGGAGTATGGTTATCTCTGAGGGATTCCCAATATTTACAGGCTCATGCTCATTCGAAAGAAGCAGCCGGCAGATGCCGTCTACAAGATCGGAAACGTAGCAGAAACTCCTCGTCTGTGAGCCATTTCCAAATACGGTAATATCCTCCCCATTCAACGCCTGGCACATAAAGTTAGGCAACGAGCGTCCGTCTTTTATCCGCATGCGCGGTCCATATGTATTGAATATTCTCACTATCCTGGTATCCACATGATGGTAGCGATGGTACGCCATCGTCATTGCCTCTGCAAACCGTTTCGCCTCATCATAAACACCCCTGGGACCTACTGGATTTACATGGCCCCAATAATCTTCCCGCTGGGGATGAACTTGCGGGTCTCCGTATACCTCCGATGTGGAAGCCAGAAGGAATCTGGACTTCTTTGCCTTGGCTAACCCCAGACTGTTCAGGGTGCCAAGGGAACCGACTTTTAAGGTCTGTATCGGAAATTCCAAATAATCAAAGGGGCTGGCTGGCGACGCAAAATGCAGCACACAGTCAACGTTCCCATCCACATAAATGTAGTCGCTAACGTTATGTTTTATAAAACGAAACTGGCTATTGCCGATCAAGTGGGCAATATTCTCTGCTTTACCCGTCAGCAAGTTATCGACACATATAACATCGTGTCCTTTTTCTATTAAATAATCACACAGGTGTGAGCCAATAAATCCTGCCCCGCCTGTAATTACCATTCTCATAAAGAAACATCCCTCGCACACTGCAAATTGTACTACTATAAAGAACTTATGATGAATTCTACACCATTTTCATTGATATTCAAGTGGTAAATCCTACGCTAGAATTTTTAGTAACGTATCTAATTTACCTTCTTTTTGTGTAATAAACTTTTCCAAATTAGTAATTACTATTTGCTTCTCAATCACCTCCTTTAATTTCATGCTCACCTTTGGCAATCCACAAACGACTGCGCCCACAATAACTCCTTCTTTTGTGGTAATCATAACGTATTCCCTGGGATTATCTCCTTTAAAATAAGTCCTCCGCCCAACCTCTACTATAGCATTGCCACACCCTATAAGGTTAAACGACAGATTTCCTACTTTCTTGAGGTAGTTAGTTGTTGCCTTATATTCAATTGGTTCACCGCCAGTCATGTTGCTCCCGGCAATGCGGCCCTGTGTGCTGGCATTATACCAATTAGTCTGAACGATCTGTTTTTTGGAGACAGTATCGGTAATTTGGGCAGAATTCCCGGCAGAAAAAATACACTCTTCACTGCTTTGAAGGCGTCCATCCACCAAAACTCCTTTATCGATTTTTAGACCGCTTTCTTCAAGCCAATTGACGGCTGGAACTGCGCCAATGGAAAGAAAACAAAATGAAGATTCTATCTGCTTCCTATCCGTCGCCACGATCTTCGCCAATTTGCTGTCCATACCCTCAAATGCTTGAATTTCCGTATCCGTAAGCACATCCACACCCAAAAGGGTAAATTCCTCCTGAATCAATTTACAGCCGTATTCGTCAAAAAAGGGATCGCCTAAGACATGCCGCCTGACAAGAAACTTTACCCCTAAACCAATCCTTTTCAACTCCTCCGCCATATCCATACCCAAAAGCCCTCCACCAACGACAACCACCGGCTTTGCCTCTCTGGCAAAGGCTCTCACCCGGTCAGCCTGGATTAAATCATGCATGGTAAATATACCTTTCAATTCCACCCCTGGAACCGAAGGTTTTAAAGGAACGATCCCTGTTGCAATAAGAAGTTTGTCGTATCCGTAGCGTTGGCCATCAGAAGTCTCAACGATTTTTCTCTCATTGTCTAACTTAACCGCCCTTATTCCAAGTCTGAGTGTAATCCTATTTTGATCGTAGAAATCCATCTTTTTAACCATAATCTCTTCGACCTCTAATTTTCCCACTGCATATTCGGGTATCCTGGGTCTGTAAAACATGGGCACTCTCTCCTCGGAAACCACCGTAATTTCGCCCTTATTATCGAGATTACGGATATTTTCTGCTGCAGTAATACCGGCCGGGCCGCTGCCAATAATCAAATAATTTCCTGCCATTGACAAACCTCCTTTTTAATTGCAACGATGGAAATTTACGCCGATTTATTAATATGCCATACGCCCTGATTAATAAACAGAAAATGCATTCATTACCATTGCTTAATTAGGTCTTCGGGTACTTTTAACAATGTAGTGGCAATTCATGAATTGCCACTACCTGGTCGGTTTGAAATTCCTGTACATGTAAGATACATCAGTTTCCTTTGAAAAACAATTTATTAAAGCTTGTACAGAAATTAATTCAGTGTTAAAATTCGTACCGTGAAAAAACATACGGAGCCCAAAAAATATCTCATTTCATTTGACAGTCATACCTCTTCCCATGTCTTTACCGACGTACTGGTGATTGGGAGCGGGGTAGCAGGTCTCAGTGCCGCCATACAGGCCGCAAAGCATGGTTCAGTGTTAATTGTCACTAAAGACAAGATCGATGAAAATAATACGGCTTATGCACAGGGCGGTATCGCTGTGGTATTATCTGAAAAGGATGCCTTGATAAAACACATAAAGGACACCCTGAACGCCGGGCAGGAACTATGTGACAAAGCTGCAGTAAAAACAATCGTTGATGAAGGCCCCAAACGAGTGCGTGAAATGATCGACTGGGGCGCTGCATTTGACAGGCAAAACAACCATTTAATCTTTACTCAGGAAGGCGGCCACAGCTTCCCTCGTATTATCCGTGCACAGGGCGATTCTACCGGTAAGGAAGTTGAACATACCCTTGTCCGTGTCGTAAAAGAAAGCAAAAACATCAAGGTCGTTGAACATACCTTCGCCATCGATCTCATCATCAAAGATGGCGCTTGCCATGGCGCAGTTGTCTGGCACGCAAAAAAAGGAATCGTATTAATCTGGGCAAAACGAACGATTCTGGCGACAGGGGGATGCGGACAGGTATACCGTGAAACGACCAACCCGGAGGTGGCCACAGGGGATGGACTTGCAATGGCTTACCGTGCCAGCGCCGCCCTACAGGATATGGAATTCGTACAGTTTCATCCCACAACACTCTATATTGCGGGCGCCGTGCGATTCCTTATTACAGAAACCGTCCGGGGTGAAGGAGGAATATTAAGAAATAAACTGGGGGAACGATTCATGCCCAACTATCACCCGCAGGCGGAACTCGCGCCCAGAGATGTCGTGAGTCAAAGTATTTTACAAGAAATGCAAAAGACCGACCATACCAATGTGTATATTGACGTCCGCCATATTCCGAAAAAACGTCTTTACGCCCGCTTCCCCAAAATCAAAGAAATCTGCGCCTCCTTCGGTATCGATATTGCCAAAGACCTGATTCCCGTTCGGCCCAGCGCACATTATATGATTGGCGGAATAAAGGTAGATCGGTTTTCGCGAACCACCATCAAACAACTTTATGCCTGCGGCGAAGCAGCCTGTACGGGCATGCATGGCGCCAACCGGCTTGGCAGTAATTCGCTGCCCGAAGGGCTGGTAACGGGTTACATGGCCGGGACAGATGCCTGCAAGTCAATCCAGAGGTCTAGGCGTGAATTATTACCCTATACCATCCAGGAATCTGCGGGTTTATCAAAGAAAAGCTGGCTGGACCTGACCGATATTGGAAATTCCCTGAAGAGCCTTATGTGGAGGGATGCAGGAATCGAACGAGACGAAAGACATCTGCTTGAGGCTGAAGAAATGATTGAAATGTGGTGCAGTTACGTTATGGACAAAGAATTCTCCCATCAGACCGGATGGGAATTACAGAACATGCTGATCGTTTCCAGACTTATTGTGGTTTCTGCCCGTAAACGTAAGGAATCCCGCGGCGTCCACCACCGAACCGATTATCCTAAGACTGACAATACCCACTGGAAAAAACACATCATAATTAAAAAACCCACGTCCTGATATTACAATCATATCCCAAATTCTGTTTCTTTTGATTTCTACACTATTAACAGAAGGGTTCTTACATTTTCCCTTGACAACCTTTGTTATAGTCATTAAATTAAGTCTTTTTCTATGTAAAATAATTTTTGAATAATATCAGTCTTGCCGTTATCCTTATATAAAAAGGGCTATTTAAAAATGAAATTTCTGACCGAATACATGACCTTTAATACTAAAAAACGTCGTGAGTTTATAAACATCACGAGAGACATAGACAAGGTGCTTCAGAAGAGCGGTATTAAAGAAGGCATGATTCTGGTCTCCGCTATGCACATAACGTCCGGAATTTTTGTCAACGACGCCGAACCGGGGCTTCATCGTGATATTGAAGAGTGGCTCCTGAAATTGATTCCGGAAGGCCATGATTACTATCATCACAGGACGGGTGAGGTAAATGGGGATGCACATCTCAGAAACCTTCTTATCGGACATGAAGTAACCATACCTGTAACTGATGGAAAGCTAGACCTTGGCCAGTGGCAAAAGGTATTTTATGCCGAATTTGACGGTCAGCGCAGCAAGCGGCTCGTTATTAAAGTCATGGGAGAATAATAATTTTTTCGCCGTGGCATTTCTAAACACTTGTTAAATGGCAGAAACCTGGCTATGTCTAGATCGAATTTAGGTACAAAATCTGACAAAAAAATAAATGAAGAGGCCCCGTGCATCCTGGCCTGTCCGATACGGCAGGATGCCCGCGATTACGTTCAACTCATTGCCAGAGGACGCTTCAACGAGGCATTCCGGCTGGTGCGGGAGAGAAATCCTTTGCCTTCGGCCTGTGGCCGCATCTGCACCCATCCTTGCGAAACAAAATGCAGACGCAATAGCACCGAGGCCCCGATTGCAATTGCCTGGCTCAAACGCTTCCTCGGCGACAATTTCTCTGAAGAAACGAAAAAGAAAACCACCGAAAAATACCCTGAAAAAATCGCCATCATCGGCGCAGGCCCTGCGGGACTTGCCGCAGCGAATGATTTGGCGCTTTTAGGCTATCCATGTACGATCTTCGAATCCAATCCCACACCGGGCGGCATGCTCCGCATGGGTGTACCGACTTATCGCCTACCCAGGCCAGCCATTGATAACGACGTCGAATTTATTAAAAAATTAGGGGTCGAAATCAAATACAATACAACGCTCGGCACAGACGTTACCTTCGATAGTTTAAAAAAGGAGGGTTTCTCTGTTATCTTTGTCAGCGTCGGACTGCTCGAAAGCCGAACCCTGAACATCGAAGGTGTAAATCTCGACGGCGTACTCAAAGGTGTGTCTTTTTTAAATGAAGTGAACACCGCAGGAAAGGCAAAAATCGGGAAGAATGTGCTCGTAATAGGCGGCGGCGCCGTCGCTATGGACTGTGCGCGAACGGCCCTGCGCCTGAAACCCGATAAAGTATCCGTTGCCTGCCTCGAATCCCGGAAGGAAATGCCGACAACTGATTTCGAAATAGAAGAGACAATCCATGAAGGAGCGATACTATACAACTCTGTTGGACCAAAACGTATTATCGGGAAGAATGGGAAGGTTTCCGGATTAGAAACGCTCAAAGTAAAATACGTCTTTGATGAGCAAAAGCGTTTTAACCCGGCCTTCTATGAAGGTTCGGAATCTGTCATAGAGGCGGACACCATCATTCTTGCGATTGGACAGGCATCAAATCTCTCCTTCTTAAAAGGACAGGAAGGTATTCAAATCACGCGAGGCGGCACTATCATCGTCAATCCAAATACCTTCAGCACCTCGGCACATGGTATTTATGCAGGCGGCGATATCGTGCTGGGGCGTGGAACCATGACCGAGGGCATGGCACAGGGTAAAAAGGCTGCGATTGCCATCCACAATACCCTGAGAAATGCGGCACTAAAAGACGAGAAATGGGCCGAAAAACCCGCGGTGTCTGATATTGCTACCTCAAGAATCGCCCTTATTAAGAAGGAACAAAAACACGACATGCCCACCATGCCTTCTGATAAAAGGCTGGATAACTTTGAGGAAGTAGAACTAGGGTTCTCTTTAAATGCCGCCGTAAAAGAGGCGCAGCGGTGTATGAACTGCGGCGCCGGCGCATTTGTAGATGATAATCTATGTGTTGGGTGTCTCACCTGCGTCAGGGTATGTCCTTTTGAAGTCCCTAAAATTACAAAGGGAGATACTACGGCTTATATTAACGGAGACTGCCAATCTTGCGGTCTATGCATTGTGGAGTGCCCTGCAAAGGCTATCAGCTTTAAAACTCCTTTAGAAGACCGCGGTAAAGATGCGCTTGAGGCTGTTTTTAAGGAAAAATTTGTCCAGGGTGTAAAACCTCTCATCATCAATTTTTATTGCCAGTACAGCGCATATAAAGAAGAAAAGGAAAATACGTCAGATAGTTTACTTGTTTTCCATTTCAGGCGAGTAGGGGTGCTGGGACTGGGCAAGATAGACCCATCGCTGTATTTAAAGGCATTTGAGCTGGGCGCACACGGAGTGCTGATAACTGCGTGCAATGACAATGAATGCCACTTCTGCAAGGAAAAGGAGTGGGTTGAAAAAAGGACAAAATATACTTCACAGATTTTGAACGGGCTGAGCATGGATACCAGAAGGTTTCAGACCCATTTTGTTTCCTCGCAGAATGGCAAAGAAATTATCGACATTGCTTTCAAGATGGTAGAGGAACTCAGAAATTTATCCGTCGCATATGCGATGTGAGCCTCATAAACAAAATGAAGGGTGGAGGGAAATTATGATTCTTAAAAGGTTTTTATCAGGTCTGTATTTTGTCGTTGTCAGCCTTGCTTTACTCGCCCCTGACACATTTGCCGCTTCATGGACAGTTGAAACTGTTGACAGCAATCTCTTTGTAGGATGGAACACCTCCCTGGCGCTTGATACCTCCGGCAATGCACACATCAGTTACTATGACACAACTCAGGGCGACCTCAAGTACGCAACAGATAATTCCGGTTCGTGGGTAACAGAAACGATAGATCACACCGGCAATGTGGGTAAGCATACTTCCATAGCACTTGATACGTCAGGCAATGTACACATCAGCTATTATGACGTAACTAACGGCGACCTCAAATATGTAACGAATAGTTCCGGCTCATGGATAACAGCAACGGTGGACGAGGACGGCGATGTGGGATACGATACCTCCTTAGCGCTTGATACGTCGGGCAATGCGCACATCAGCTATTACGACGTAACTAATGGCGACCTCAAATACGCTACCAATGCCTCCGGCTCATGGATAACCACAACCATTGACAGTAATGATGTTGTAGGCTGGAATACTTCACTGGCGCTCGATACGTCAGGCAACGTCCACATCAGCTATTACGACGTAACCAATGGTGACCTCAAGTACGCCACTAATGCCTCCGGCTCGTGGGTAACGGTTGCGGCAGACAGCGAAGGAGACGTTGGCGGAAATACCTCCATAAAAATAGACACATCAGGTAAAGTATACATTAGCTATTATGATGTAACTTACGGCGACCTCAAGTACGCCACCAATGCCTCTGGATCATGGACAACAACAACCGTCGATAGCAATGGAGACGTTGGTTATTATACTTCCATAGCGCTCGACACATCGGTCAGCGCGCACATCAGCTATTATGATGCAACCAATGGCGACCTTAAATATGCCAGCAACGCCTCCGGCTCATGGGAAACGGAATCGGTTGACGGCAGCGGCGATGTTGGTTTGTACACATCCATTGCGCTTGACACATCAAACGGCGTGCATATCAGTTATTTTAACAATACGAAGGGCGACCTCAAATATGCGGCAAATGCCGCCCCGGGCGCTTGCGATCCGGCATCAATTACGGCATCCACAAGCAAATTGACGATTAAAAGCAACGAAAGCAGCACAGTTACCATTACGGTAAAGGGCAAAGACGGTTGTCTTGCAGAAGGGGTGACGGTAAAGGCAAAAATAGACAAGGGCAGCACGAAGAAGATATCCGTTTCTCCGGAAGAAGGGACTACGGACGCCGAAGGCACGGTTGCGTTTGCCTTTACAGGCATCAAAAAAGGCAACGCAAAGGTATCCTTTGCTGCAGAGGGTATTACGAAGAAAATTACCGTAAAGGTGAAGTAATGTTTTTTTAGAGCAACATTCATCTTGCACTTACCGTAGGGGCAGGTTTTAAACCTGCCCCTACAATGCAGGGAAATATTGAAATCATATTAATTTTTCAAAATAAAAAGGCAATTTTCTCATGATTGTAGCAGCATCTAAACCATTTTCAGAAATCAAACAGATGCTATCTGGATTCAAGAAGATATGCGTACTGGGATGCGGTTCGTGCGTAACGATATGCCATACCGGCGGCGAAAAGCAGGTTACGGAACTCGCCGCGCAACTCCGGCTCTCTGCTAAATTAGAGGGCAGAGAGATCGAAGTCATAGAAGATTCCACGCTCCGGCAGTGTGAATGGGAATTTATTGATGACATCAAAGAAGTTATTAAGGACTGCGACGCCGTTCTCTCCATCGCCTGTGGTGTCGGCGTGCAGTACATGGCGGAAAGATTCCCCAAGATAAGAATCTTCCCAGGCGTAAATACCACCTTTATGGGAGGACCGACAGAACAGGGAATCTTTTGGGAACGATGCGCTGGCTGTGGCAATTGTATTCTGTCGACAACCGGCGGATTGTGCCCTGTCAGCCGGTGTGCAAAGAGTCTCATGAACGGGCCGTGCGGCGGCTCGCAAAACGGGAAGTGCGAGGTTTCGCAGGAAACCCCCTGCGTGTGGAATCAGATATACGACCAGTTGGATACCCAGCAGCTTTTAGCGACGATGGAAACCATTGTACCGCCCAAGGACTGGACAACAGGAATGGAAAACCACCCGCGAAAGATGATCCTTGAACACCTGGTTATGAAAAAACAAAAATTATGATAGAAAATAAATCTGACATAAAATCAGGCAGTAACTTAGAAAAACTGTTGCGAAACGGGCATTTTGCCGTTACGGCAGAACTCGGCCCGCCGCGTGGCGCTGACCGTTCAGTAATAGAAAAAAAGGCCTCCATACTAAAAGGTTACGGAGATGCCTTCAACATCACCGACTGCCAGACTGCCGTTGTACGCATGTCCAGCATAGCCGCTGGTCGTATTGTGCTTGATGCGGGAGTAGAGCCGATTATCCAGATGACCTGCCGCGACAGGAACCGCATTGCCATACAGAGCGACCTCCTGGGTGCAGCAGCGTTAGGAGCAAAAAATTTACTATGTCTTACGGGAGATCATCAGAAATTTGGTGATCATCCGATGGCGAAAGGCGTCTTCGATCTGGACTCGATAAATCTTATTCAAATGGTGAAAATACTCAGGGACGAAAAGAAATTCCAGTCCGGACAGGAATTGAAGGCGTGCGAACCAAGATTCTTTATCGGAGCAGCCGAAAACCCCTTTGCCGATCCCTTTAAATTTCGCGCAATTCGACTCGCCAAGAAAATCACTGCCGGGGCTGATTTCATACAGACGCAGATTATTTACAATGTCCCGAAATTTAAAGAATGGATGAAGATGGTTACCGACATGGGTCTCCATGAAAAGGCATTCATACTTGCAGGCGTTGCCCCGCTTAAGTCAGCAGGCATGGCAAAGCACATGAAGCATAACGTACCCGGTATGGACGTACCCGATGACGTCATGACCCGCATGACCGCCGCCTCCGCCGCCAAAAAGGGCAAGGAAGAAGGCATTAAGATTTGTTTGGAAGTTATTGAACAGGTAAGAGAAATCAAAGGCGTGGCAGGTGTGCATATCATGGCAGTCGAATGGGAAGAGGCCGTCCCCGAAATCGTCCAGCAAGCCCGATTACACCCAAGACCAGCAGTATAACCGCATAGATAAAGAAGGCACGGAGAAAGATAAGCGTGCATTCAGCGACTTTACTTAGTTTGTCATTCCCGTGTAAACCGGGATATAGCCTTTGCCTTTTATCATTCCTTTATACTTTGTCATTCTGAGGCAAAGCCGAAGAATCTCGGTTTGAAATTCCAAAACATCAAATTTTATTTTACCCACCCCTAAATCCCCTCCCAGGAGGGGATTTTAATTCCCCCTTAACAAAGGGGGATGCAGGGGGTTGCAATTCCCATCTCGGGAGGGGTTAGGGGCAATACTGTTCGGCACGGTGTGTGAGAAGTGATCAAATGGTATAAATATTATAGAGTAGTTCCTCAGAGAAGGAGCAGGA